>NZ_JALXKT010000025.1:0-42536 GCF_025144775.1 Brachybacterium sp. p3-SID957
GGGGCCTTCGCGAGGGGGCGACCCTGACCGGGCTTGAACCGGCGACCTCCGCCGTGACAGGGCGGCACTCTAACCAACTGAGCTACAGGGCCTGACCGTCGATCCTGATCCCCACCGCAGTGGTTCTCGCCGATCGACCTGGACAACTCTACCGGAGGTTTCGGGGGCTCGTGCACACTTCGGCTGTGAGCCGCCTCGCACCTCTCGACTCCGGTGCCGACGACGGACTCACGCCTGCTCTCAGGCCCAGCCGAGCTCGTGGAGCCTCGCATCGCTGATGCCGAAGAGGTGGCCCAGTTCGTGCAGCACCGTCACCGCGATCTGCTCCACCAGCTCCTCGCGGGTGGCGCTCACGCGCTGCAGGGGACCGCGGTAGATCAGGATCCTGTCCGGCTGCGCGTACCCGTCGAACACACTGCGGTGGTCCAGGGGGATCCCCTCGTACAGTCCCAGCAGCTCGGTGCCGTCCGGCTGCGGATCCGGCTCCTCCTCCACCAGGATCACGACGTTGGAGCGAGCGATGGCCTCCGCGATCTCCTCGGGCAAGGAGTCCAGGGCGTCATCCACCGCCTCCTCGAACTCGCTGCGACTGATGCGGACCATGCCACCATCGAACCACGGTCGCCGGATCGCGGCGGTGTCGGATGCGCCGCACCTGCCCCGTACCCGTTCGCGCAGGCGGAGGCGCGGCAGGTATGCTTCCCGGCGGGCATTCTGTGCCCAGGGCCCCCATCGTCTAGTGGCCCAGGACACCGGCCTTTCACGCCGGCGACACGGGTTCGAATCCCGTTGGGGGTACTGTGCTCCGCCTCAGAGGGGAGGCTGGTCGATGTCGGTCAGCCCGGCCTCGTGGGCGATGATCGCGATCTGCACCCGATTGGTGCAGTCCAGCTTGGCGAAGATCTTCGAGACGTGGGCCTTCACCGTGGCCTCGCTCATGAACAGCCGCATCCCGATCTGGGTGTTGGACAGCCCTGCCCCCACCGCACCGAGCACTTCGGTCTCCCTCTCGGTGAGCAGTTCCAGGCCCGGGTGCGTGTCCTGCCGGGTGCCGGGGTTCGCGTCGGAGAAGTGGGAGAGCATCCGCCGGGTCACGGCGGGGGAGAGCATCGCGTCCCCCGCGGCCACCACGTGCACCGCTCGGATCAGGTCCTGGGGCGGGGTGTCCTTGAGCAGGAACCCGCTGGCGCCGGCCTCGAGCGCCCGGAACACGTACTCGTCCATGTCGAACGTGGTGAGCATGATGATGCGGGGAGCGCTGGGCAGCGCCGAGACCGCCTTGGTGGCGGCGATGCCGTCGAGCCCGGGCATCCGTACGTCCATCAGCAGGACGTCGGGCCGGTGCTTCTGCACCAGCGGGACGGCCTCGGAGCCGTCGCCCGCCTGCCCCACCACCTCGATGCCCGGATCCGCGCCCAGGATCATCGCCAGTCCCGCTCGCACCAGGGAGTCGTCGTCGACCAGCCCCACGCGTGTCACGCCGTCGCCGGCCATGGGATCACCGCCTTCACTTCGAAACGTCCGTCATCGGTGGGGCCCGAGGCGATCGTCCCCCCGGCGTGCAGCACGCGGGTCTCGATGCCCGACAGCCCCATCCGCGCCCCCGGGAGGTCCGTGGTGAACCCCACGGGAAGAACATTACTGACCTCGATCACCAGGTCGGTCCCAGGCTCGCCGATCAGGGCCACCCGGGCCTTGGTGTGCCGGGCATGCTTGTGGATGTTGGTCAGGCCCTCCTGCACCACCCGATAGGCGGTGCGCGCCATCTGGTCCGGCACCGGGTCGTCGATGAAGTCGAACAGCTCGATGGAGATCCCCGCCGACTGCGATGTCACCACCAGCTCGCGCACGTCGTCCCAGGTGGGCTGGGGCGCCAGCGGTGCCCCCTCGTCCTCGCTGCGCAGCACCCCCAGCACCTCCCGCAGCTCCGAGAGGGCCGTGGTGGCCGTCTGCCGGATCAGCCCCACGGATTCGACCACCTGCTCCCGCTCCAGGTTGGGGTTCACCTCCAGGGCGCCCGCCTGCAGGGCCACCAGCGAGATCTTGTGGGCCACGATGTCGTGCATCTCGCGGGCGATGCGGGTGCGCTCGGCCCGACGCGCCTGGTCCTGGGCCTCGGCGCGACCCTGCTCCGCCTCCTCCGCACGGCGGCGGAGCTGTGCCATCAGCTGCCGGCGGGTCTGGGTGTACATCCCGATCGCCACGGTCGAGGCCACCAGGAAGAAGACCAGGGCGATCGCCTGCCCGGTGCGCTCGGGCAGCAGGTCCGGGTAGGTGGGCACCACCGTGACCGCCACTGCCAGCAGCCCCACGAGCACCGTCATCAGCCGGCTGCTGCTGCGCGTGGCGAAGCAGTAGGTGGCGATGATCAGGATGGAAAGGGAGGCGACCACGGCGTTCAGCAGGATCAGCAGCGGCAACAGCCAGCGCCAGTGCCGGTGCCGGGCCAGCAGCAGTGAACCGACCACCGCGATCCCCACCGCCTGGGCGAGACGCCACGGGTCCCCGTCGGCGACCAGCGCCATGAAGACCGCGTCGGCCGCGACGGCCAGCAGGATCAGTGCCTCCTGCCATCGGTGCCTCAGCGGCCGTCCCTGGTCATCCACGCGGTCACTGTATCCAGGTGACCAGTCGGCCAGGGGTCGACCTTCGGCCCGGCGGCCGTGTCCAAGGTCGCGGGTGCGGGGGCGGGAGGCGACGACGAACGTCTGGCCCGCGCGATCCTGCGGGCGGTTCCGGCGGCACCCCTGCTCGGAAGAAGGTGGAGACATCTCGCCAGAAGCATCCTCCAAGCGCTCCTACCAGGCAGGACGGTCCACCATGAACCATCGAACCCTCAAAGCTGACACCGGGGGCACACCGATCGAGGTGCGCGGGCTGACCAAGCGCTACGGCACCCGTGCCGTCGTCGACGACCTCTCCTTCACCTACACGCCCGGCACCGTGACCGGGTTCCTCGGCCCCAACGGGGCCGGGAAGTCCACCACCCTGCGGATCCTCACCTCCCTGGCGGCGGCCGACGCCGGTCAGGCCCTCGTCGGCGGCCGACGCTACAGCGACCTCACCGATCCCGCGCGCACCATCGGCGTGATGCTCGACGCGACCGCGCTGGGACGCGGACGCACGGGGCTGGAGACCCTCCGGCTCGCCGAGCGCACCCTGCGGATGCCCGCTGGGCGCGCCCAGGAGGTGCTCGAGCTGGTGGGCCTGGCCGACGCCGCACGCAAGCGCGTGGGCGGCTACTCGTACGGCATGCGCCAGCGGCTCGGCATCGGTGTCGCCCTCATGGGGGACCCGAAGGTGCTGGTCCTGGACGAGCCCGCCAATGGACTGGACCCGGAGGGCATCCGGTGGATGCGTCGCCTGCTGCGCTCCTTCGCCGATTCCGGCGGCACCGTGCTGCTGTCCAGCCACCAACTGCGCGAGGTGCAGGCCACCGTGGACCGCCTGGTGGTCATCGACCAGGGGCGTCTGGTGCGCGAGGGCACCCTCGAGGAGCTCACCACCGCCCGCGGCACCCGCGTCGGCGCCGAGCACACGCAGACGCTGCTGGCCGCCCTGCAGAGCGAGTCCGTGCCCCACACCGCCCGTGCCGACGGCCTGGTCGACGTGGAGCTGGCCGCGGACGACATGGGCCGCCTGGCCCTGCGCGAGCAGATCGTGCTGACCTCGCTCGGCCCGGCTGATGCCGGCGGGCTCGAGGAGGTCTTCTTCTCCCTCACCGGCACAACCCCGTCCGACACCACAGCGGCCGAGCGCGGCCCGGCCACGATCGCCTGAGGAGACCCGCCATGAGACCCGACATCGACATCCGCAGCTACCTCGACACGCGCTCGGGGCTGGCGGTGGTGATCCTCTCCTCGCTCGCCGTGCTCGCGATCGCCCTGCTGGGCGGCCTGCTGCAGGGAGCGCTGATACCCGAGGCGCCCGTGGACGTGGAGCTCACCATGCTTGCCGTGTCACTGCCGCTCACGCTGATCATCCCGGTGATCGCCGTGATGATGACCGCCGGGGAATGGAGCGACCGCTCCATCCAGGTGACCCAGCTCCAGCGACCTTCGCGCCTGACGGTGCTGGCCTCGAAGCTGCTGTCCACCGTGCTGGTGGTCGCCGTGGTCATCGCCGCCTCGGTGCTGCTGTCCGTGCTGGCCACCTGGATCGGGGGCGGGCTGCTGGGGGAGGGCGCCGACTTCACCGCCGTGGACCGGGTGATGACCACTCACGTCACGGCGCTGCTGGCCACGCTCGCGTTCTCACTGGCCATGGGGGTGCTCACCCAGTCCACCGTGATGGGTCTGCTGGCGGCGATCGGCTTCCCCTTCATCATCGGCACCGCCCGCCAGATCGCGATGCTGGCTGGATCCGAGACCCTCGACGGGGTGTTGCGGGCACTGGACCTGCAGGCCGCCGCCACCGTTCTCGGGGACGGCCAGGCCGAGGCCTTCGATGTGCTGCCCCTGCTGATCCTGGTGGTGCTGCCCCTGGCGCTGGGGGCCTGGAGATGGAGCCGCCGCGAGATCGGATGAACGACCGACCCGATGAGCATCCCGGCGCCGAGCACGACCCGCCACCTAGGATGAGCGGGGCGGCCCGGCACCCCCGGGCAGCCCCGGACCGTCGCCCTCCGCAGTCGGCGGCGCCCCTCGCGCTCGCCGTGAGAACGAACGACCGTCCCGCACCCCGCGGGAACGCCCGACCCAGGAGTACTGATGCGTCTCGGATCCCCGACCCGCCGCTCACCGGCCCGTCGCCACTTCGCTCGGCTCGCGGCCGCCTCCGCCGCCGCCGTGCTCGTCGTGACAGGCTGCGTGCCGCAGGGCGGGCAGGATCCCGAGCAGACCACCGGGGCCGGCCAGAGCGCCGGCGGAGGCCAGGGTGGCGGCAACGGCAGGGGTGACGACGGCAGCGGCGAGGCCCCGGCGCTCGCCGACCTGGGGACCTCCGCCGCGCAGGACCTGCCCACCGATCCGGCCGAGGACCCGGACTACGCTGCCTACTACGAGCAGGACATCGCCTGGGGGCCGTGCCAGGACGTGGAGGGCGGCGAGGAGCTGGAGTGCGGCACCCTCACGGTGCCGATGGTGTGGAACGACCCCTCGGCCGGGGACATCGAGCTGGCGCTCGCCAAGCACGGGGCCACCGGTGAGCCCACCGGCTCCCTGGTGGTGAACCCCGGCGGTCCCGGCGGTTCGGGTGTGGACTTCACTGCCTCCGCCCCGTTCATCTTCTCCCGTGAGGTCACCGCCGCCTACGACATCGTGGGCTTCGACCCCCGGGGCGTGGCCCGCTCCGAGGGCATCGAGTGCCTCACCGACGAGGAGACCGACGAGTACCTCGCGACCACCGGGGACCCGGCCGCGGGCGCCGAGGAGAACCTGCAGCAGGGCCTGGACTGGATGGCCCGGATCGCCGAGGGTTGTCAGCAGGACTCGGGAGAGCTGCTGCCCTACCTCGACACGTACTCCGCCGCCCGGGACATGGACGTGCTGCGCGCCGCACTGGACTCCGAGCAGCTGGACTACTTCGGCTACTCCTACGGCACCTACCTCGGTGCCACCTACGCCGATCTCTACCCGCAGCGCGTGGGCCGGTTCGTGCTGGACGCCGCCCTGGACCCCTCCTCGACGCTCGATGAGATCTCCGCCGGGCAGGCCGAGGGCTTCGAGAAGGCCACCGAGGCCTTCCTCGCAGACTGCCTGCCCCAGGGGGAGGCCTGCCCCTTCAAGGGCGAGGTGGCCGATGCCAAGCAGCAGCTGCACAGCTTCTTCGACTCCGTGGACGCCGAGCCTCTCGAGACCGCGGACCCGCAGCGACCCCTGACCGGCTCCCTGGCCCGCTCGGCCGTGCTGCTGCTGATGTACGAGGACGGGTTCTGGCCCACGGGCCGCGATGCGCTCGCGGCGGCCATGCAGGGGGACGGCACGGCTCTGCTCACGATCGCGGATCTCTCCTCCGAGCGTCAGGCCGACGGCAGCTACAAGGGCAACGGCATAGTCGCGATCAATGCGATCAACTGCCTGGACCATCCGGGAGTCGCCGATGAGGACTGGCAGGCCGAGGAGGCCGAGCGGCTGGCCGAGCAGTTCCCCACCTTCGGGCCCAGCATGGGGTACGGCGCCACCGTGTGCGGGCAGTGGCCCGTGCCGCCGCTGAGAGAACCCGCACCGGTCAGCGCGGAGGGCGCCGGGACCATCGTGGTCATCGGGACCACCGGGGACCCGGCAACGCCCTACGAATGGTCGCAGAGTCTCGCCGAGCAGCTCGACGATGCGGTGTTGCTGACCTTCGAGGGCGATGGGCACACGGCCTACGGACGCTCGGGCGGCTGCATCGAGCAGGCGGTGGATCCGTACCTGCTGGAGGGCACGGTGCCGGAGGACGGGCTCACCTGCTCCTCCGGCGGCTGAGAAGGTGCGATGAAGCGCACGCCGCACGGCTTTGCGCGGCCCCGAGCCGGTCCCATAGAGTGGTCCGGTCCGCCATGCGCCCAGGCAGCACGATCACGCTGATCGTCGTGGCCCGTGCGAACGGTGGGTGTGCCGCCTTAGCTCAGTCGGTAGAGCGATTCACTCGTAATGAATAGGTCGCGAGTTCGATTCTCGCAGGCGGCTCCGGAGTCGAAGAACCCTCTCACCAGCGCGGTGAGGGGGTTCTTCGTCATCCGGTGGTCTCGGGATCAGGTGGCCTGGGGTTCGTGCGGCACTGGGGGAGTGGCGAGCCCCCGCTCGAAGGCGGTCAGTGCGACCTGCAGGCGGGAGGTGCAGCCCAGCTTCGCCATCAGGGAGGAGACATGGGTCTTCACCGTGGACTCCGACAGCGCGAGGCGATCGGCGATCCCCGCGTTGGACTCCGCCTGGCACAGCAGGGTGAGCACGTCCTGCTCGCGATCGGTGAGCCCCAGCTCTGCGATCGCCTCGGCATCCACGTGGCCACCGGGGCCGCCCTCGCGCGCCTGATCGCAGGCGATCTGGTGCGCCAGCTCCGGGGTGATCACCGTGCCGGCGTTGGCCGCCGCTGCTCTGACGGCTGCCACCAGGGCGGAGGCGGCCGTGGTCTTGAGCAGGAACCCGCTGGCCCCGGCCGCGAGCGCGGCGCGCAGGTGCTCGTCGGTGCCGAACGTGGTCAGCACCAGCACCGCCGTGCGCGGATGGCGCTCCCGCACCTGTCCCGTGGCCTCCAGGCCGTTCTGCCCGGGCAGCGCGATGTCCATCAGCACCACGTCAGGGGCGTGGTCGTCCAACTGCGCCAGCGCCTGCTCCGCGCAATCCACCGTCGCGACCACGGACAGATCGCTCTCCCGGTCCAGGTACGCAGCCAGCGCCGCACGCACGATCGGATCGTCGTCGCAGATCATCACAGTCGTCATCGAATCTTCCCATTCGTCATCGAATCTCCCCGGTGTCATCGAATCTCCCCGGTGTTATCGAATCTCCCCCGGTATGTCGATGCGGGTCAGGAAGGTCGAGCCCTCGCAGCGTGCCTCCAGGTCTCCCCCCACGGCTGCCAGTCTCTCCCTGACCCCTTCCAGGCCGGCCCCGCCTCTGAGGCCGTGGCGATCGTCAGGGGCCATGCCGTTGAGCACCGCCAGTCGGAGCCCCGGCTCGGCAACGGAGGAGCCGGGCAGGGACTCGCTCAGGATCGCCACCGGAGCGGTGCGGTCGCCATGGCGCACTACGTTGGCCTCCACCTCCTCCAGGCAGCGAGCGATCACCGCCACCTCACGGTCGGGCAGCGAGCTCTCGCCCTCCGAGGCCACCCGCACCGAGAACCCGGCCGCCGCCAACCGTCCGCGGAGCATCTCCAGCAGATCCTCGACGCAGGCACCGCGGGCATGGGCGGGGCTGCCCACTTCGTGGGACCCGCGCAGCTGCTCCAGCAGCTCGCGCATCTCATCGGCCGCGCGGCGGGAGGTGCTGGAGATGCGGCGGAACTCCGCGGCCGTGCTCGGTGCCGTGCCGGGGTGCAGTGCGCCGTTCTCCGCCAGCATCACCACCTCCGTCATCGCACGGACCCCGGTGTCGTGGAGCTCACGGGCGATGGCACGGCGCTGATCGGACAGCTCGCTGAGCCGCCGAGCGCGCTCGGCGACGGATCGCTCGAACAGGCGCCGACCCCAGGTGGCCGCCACCAGTGTCCCGCCCTGCAGCACGATCCACAGCAGCAGCTCGGAGACCATGTACGCCGCCTCATCGCCCCGCACCGCGGAGATGGCCATCAGCGTGGTGACGTGCCAGACGGACATCATGATCGCGCCCAGGATCTTCCCGTGCCCGGCTGCCGAGGCGATCGCCACGATCGAGGCCAGCGAGCCGGGGCCCACGTGCGCGGGACCCGCGAACACTGCGAAGGTGAAGGTAAGGCCGATGATGGCACCGGCGATCAGGGGATTTCTCAGGCTGAGCCCACCGGCTGCTCCGAGGATCGCCGCGATCGCGATCGCCAGGACGCTCTCGCCCGCGGCAACGGGGACCGACGCCATCGTCAGCATCAGGGCGAGCAGCACGGAGGCGGAGCGCCCGTGTCCGAAGGGCGCGTCCGGAGCGCCCGACGCCCCTGTCGTTCGGGACGGTTCCGCCCCCCTCACCCCGGCAGCGCCCGGCACGGTCTCGCGCTGCTCGCGAGTGATCCGGCTGGTCACCTGGTCAGACTAGACGCAGAAGGGTCCAGGGCGGAGGAACGCCGCCACACGGGCCGAGAAGAGCCACGAGTTCGGCCACGAGCTGGGTCGCGGGAGGGGGCCAGGTGCGGGGCTGCTCAGCGGACCACTCGATGGGGCGCTCCGGGAGAAGCTCTCGGGGGGCCTCCGGATGGGCCTGCGTCAATGGATCCATACGTTTTCTTGAACAAGTCCAGTAAATGACGTACGGTGGCGGCATGACCACCACCGACCGCATCCCCGGCCAGGCAGCCGATCACGTCGCCGCGCTGCGTGCTGCGGGGCTGCGGGTCACAGGTCCGCGGCTGGCCACCCTGGAAGTGGTGGAGCGCCGTCCCCACGCTGATGCGGAGACCGTCGCCCACGCCGTGCGTGAGCGTCTCGGGACAGTCTCGCGGCAGGCCGTGTACGACGTCCTGCACGCTCTCACCGATGCGGAGCTCCTGCGCCGCGTCCTGGTGGACGGCCGCCGCTCGCGCTACGAGCTGCACCGGCACGACAACCACCACCATCTGGTGTGCCGCAGGTGTGGCCGCCTGGAGGACGTGCCCTGCGCCGTCGGTGCCGCGCCCTGCCTGATCCCGCACGATGATCTTGGCTTCGACGTCGAGGTCGCCGATGTCGTCTATCGGGGGCTGTGCTCCGCCTGTCGTGAGAGAGGCTGACCCCATCACCGGCGCACCCGTCGGCCCGCCTGCTCCCGTCCCCGTCCAGTCGTCCACCCCCTGTACGTCGCCCCGATCATCCGATCGAAACCCACCTGAGGAGAAGGAATGACCCAGTTCGATCCCACCAAGCCCTCCACCACCGAGTCCGGTGCACCGCGTCAGTCCGATGCGCACTCGCTCAGCGTGGGTGCCGACGGTCCGCTGCTGCTGCACGACGTCGCCCTGGTCGAGAAGCTGGCCCGCTTTGACCGTGAGCGGGTGCCGGAGCGCAGTCCCCACGCGAAGGGCTCCGGCGCCTTCGGCGAGTTCGAGGTCACCCAGGACGTCTCGAAGTACACCAAGGCCAAGTTCCTCCAGCCCGGTGCCAAGACCACCATGCTGGCCCGCTTCTCCACCGTGGCTGGTGAGCTCGGCTCCCCCGACACCTGGCGGGACGTGCGCGGCTTCGCGCTGAAGTTCTACACCGAGGACGGCAACTTCGACATGGTCGGCAACAACACGCCGATCTTCTTCGTGCGCGATCCCATGAAGTTCCCCGACTTCATCCACTCCCAGAAGCGCACCCCCGATTCCGGCCTGCGCGACAACACCATGCAGTGGGACTTCTGGACCCTCTCCCCGGAGTCCTCCCACCAGGTGACCTACCTGATGGGTGACCGTGGCCTGCCCAAGACCTGGCGCCACATGAACGGCTACTCCTCCCATACCTACATGTGGGTCAACGAGGCCGGCGAGAAGTTCTGGGTCAAGTACCACTTCCACACCGACCAGGGCATGGCCTTCCTCTCCAACGAGGAGGCCGGTCGCCTCGCCGGTGAGGACTCGGACTACCACCGCCGCGACCTGTTCAATGCGATCGAGCGCGGCGAATACCCCTCCTGGACCATGAACGTGCAGATCATGCCGTACGAGGACGCGAAGAACTACCGCTTCAACCCCTTCGACCTCACCAAGGTGTGGCCCCACGCGGACTACCCGCTGCACGAGGTGGGCCGGTTCACCCTCAAGGAGAACCCCAAGAACCACTTCGCGCAGATCGAGCAGGCGGCCTTCAGCCCGGCCAACACCGTGCCCGGCACTGGGGTGTCCCCTGACAAGATGCTGCTGGCCCGCGTGTTCTCCTACCCGGATGCGCAGCGCCACCGCATCGGCACCAACTTCAACCAGCTGCCGGTCAACGCCCCC
The DNA here is from genome assembly GCF_025144775.1 of Brachybacterium sp. p3-SID957. Classification (NCBI taxonomy): domain Bacteria; kingdom Bacillati; phylum Actinomycetota; class Actinomycetes; order Micrococcales; family Dermabacteraceae; genus Brachybacterium; species Brachybacterium sp. p3-SID957. The sequence goes on from NZ_JALXKT010000025.1 coordinate 10,510, forward strand.
GTGGTCCCCATGAACTCCTACGACAAGGAGGGCAACATGGAGTACCACCACTCGGGCGATGCCCCGGTATACGCACCGAACTCCTTCGGTCGCGCCTACCAGGGCGATGACCATCAGGGTCAGGTGGACAACGGCTGGGAGGCCGACGGCACCATGGTGCGTTCGGCCTACACGCTGCACCCGGAGGACGACGACTTCGGCCAGGCCCACACCCTGGTGCGCGAGGTCTTCGACGACGCGGCGCGCGAGCGCCTGGTGGAGACGGTCTCCGGCTCGCTGAGCACGGTGCAGGAGCCGGTCCTCTCCCGTGCCTTCCAGTACTGGAAGAACATCGACCAGGAGGTGGGCGAGGCCATCGAGCGCGCCGTCAACACCCCCAAGGCCGATTCCCAGCCCGGTGGCGACCCGCTGGATGCCGAGACCCCTGCCGAGCAGGCCTGAACCCGGCTGAACAGCTGAACGACGAAGCGGCCCGTTCCCATCCGGGGGCGGGCCGCTTCGGCGGTTCGTGTCCGAGTGCGGGCCGTGCGTCCGCAGCGGCCGGCGCACCCGGTCGCCCGGTCTCACACCACCAGCACCTCGCTGCGGGCGGCCAGCAGCAGCTTCTGCACCGTCAGGCCCAGCAGGTGGCGCGCCAGATCGTTCTGACGGCGGATGCCGAGCACCAGCAGCTCGGCCCTCTCCTCGTCGACCACCTTCAGCAGGACGTCGGCGATGTCGTCCTCGGTGTGCTCCTGGCGCACCTGCACGCGCACGGCGGAGCGCCGCAGGCGTTCCAATGCCGTCTCGAGCTGGAGGTCGTCGGCGTGGCGGGGGTCCTCGGAGACGCCCTCGCGCACCACGTTGACCACGATCAGCGGGCCCCCGCGCTGCTCGGCGGCATCGCGCGCGGCATCCAGCGCCTTGTAGCCCACCTCGGTGGGGATGAATCCGACGACGACGGCCATCTGCTCTCCTGCGCTGCGCTGCGGTTGCGGGCGGCCCCCGCGACGACGGGTGGCCTGCATCGATACTAGGCGCAGACGGGCCGCGATGTCGGGTCGAGGGTCCGAGCCGGAGGGGCGGGCGGGGATCAGGGCTGCGGATCCCGATGGGCGACGGGGGAGCGGCGCTGCCCGGACAGCGCCTGGATCTCGTCCATGATCCGCGCGGTCATCTGACGCCGCCGGGCACCCTTGGACAGCCCGGGGTCCAGATCGGAGAAGTCGATCGGCGCACCGATCCGCACCGAGATCGCTCGGCGCTCGGGAAGCAGGCGGCGGGGCCGGAAGTGCGGTGTTCCCTTCAGACCCACCGGGATCACCGGGCAGCCCGACTCCAGTGCGAGCCAAGCCGCGCCCTGCTTGCCCGGATGCAGCAGGCCGTCCTTGGATCGGCCGCCCTCGGGGTAGATGCCGAACCCGTCGCCCCGGCGCAGGATCTCCAGCCCGGCCTGCAGGGCACCCTTGCCGGAGGAGAGGGCCTGCCGGTCCACCGGGACCGCCCCCACCTGCTTGAAGAACCAGGTGAGCATCCGGCCAAGGGGGCCCGTCTGCTTCCACAGGTCGTCCTTGGCGACGAAGTGGACGGGGCGGGGGATCGCGATCGGGATGATCGCCGAGTCGATGTAGGCCAGGTGGTTGGAGGCCACGATGAAGCCTCCCTCGCGGGGCACGTTCTCCACGCCCGTCACGCGCGGCCGCCAGATGCCGTGCAGCAGCGGGACGGCGGCCTTGCGGGCGACGGTGTAGAACAATGTGGGCATCGTGACCTCCCCGGACGTGCTGGACGACGCCCCACGATAGCCGCCGGAGGGGCCCGATCGCGTGTGGTAGAACAGCCACAGCGCAGCGCGCCGCCGCCGGCGGCGCCGGAGTCCTGCGCGGCGCCCCGCCCCGGAACCCGGGAGCCGCCGCCCGCCTCCGCCGAGCCCCCGAGGAGCCCGCCCGATGCCGAAGACCCTGAACATCGCCGTGATCGGTGCCGGAACGATGGCACAGGCCGTGCACCTGCCGGTGCTGCGTCGTCGCTGGGACAGGTTCACGGTGACCGCCCTGGTCGAGCACTCACCGCGCCGCCGCCGCGAGGCCTCCGAGGTGTGGGGGGTGGCCGAGGAGTCGCGCTACGAGTCGGTGGCCGATCTGATCACCGCGGTTCGCGGCAAGAAGGTCGCGGTGGACGCCGCGCTGCTGTCCACCGACGGCCTGCACGTCAGCGATCTGATGCAGCTGATGCGGCGGGGCATCCCGGTGCTGGTGGAGCCGCCGCTGGGGTTCTCCGCCGAGGAGATCGCCGAGGTCGTCGATTTCGAGCGCATGACCGGGCGTCACCTGGTGATGATGGCCCACCCCCAGCAGTACGACGATTCCGTCATCGCGCTGTCGGAGAAGATCGCCGCGAAGGACGTGCGGATGATCGACCACGAGGTGCTGATGCCGGCCAGCCAGCCGCTGTTCGGCTGGGCGCACGTGACCACCTCGGCCTACGACCTGCCCACTGAGGTGCGCTCCCAGCGCCGCAAGTCCCTCCAGGCCGCCGTGGAAGCGGGCGCCGGAGGCGGCGCCACCCAGCGCGACCGCGACCTGTACGTCAAGGGGCTGCTGACCGGTGTGGCCCACCAGGTGGCGGTGATCGAGCGTGCCTACGGGCCGGTGACCCGTCTGGTCGCGGTGCGGCACTGGCCCAAGGGCGTGATCCCGGGGTCCATCGAGATCCTGGGAGAGCTGGAGAACAGCGCACCGGTGCGCCTGGTGTGGCACTACCTGCCGTTCGCCCCGGAGTACTCCGAGCGCATCGAGGTGCTGTCGGCCCGCAAGCGGGTGGACGTGGAGCTGCCGGCCCCGTCGCTGGGCGATCGGCGCTCGAGAATCAGCCTGCGGGAGAAGTCCGCCGGGGCGGTGGTCACCACAGCGAGCACGGCCACTGCAGGGGCGGCCGAGGCGATGTGGGAGGCGTTCCACGCCTTCGTGGACCGCGGCACGCGCCCGATCATGGGTGCGGAGGAAGCACGCGCACAGCTGCTGCTGATGCGCGAGGTGCTCGCGGCGATCGTGGAGGCCGACGGACGCAGCCTCGAGCCGGAGCCCGAGCCGGAGCCCGAGCCGGAGCCGGGGCCGGAGCCCGAGGCAGCTGCTGAGCCGGAGACACAACCGCAGGCGGAGGCAGCCGCTGAGCCGGAGCCGGAGGCAGCACCGGAGGCGAAGTCCGCATCCCCGCGCGTTGATGGGATCGAGACCGAGGTCGAGGTGCAGCCCGCATCCGAGCCCGGTGCCACCGCCGTCCCCGGCGAGGGAGACGAACCGCAGCACGCCGCCGCCGGTGCTCCGGAAGGTGATGCGCATGCCCCCTCGGCGCCCGAGTCGGCCCCTCCCCAGGACACGGACGACGAGCCAGCTGTCGAACCCGCACCGGTCACCGAGCCGGTGCCCAACACCGAACCCGTCCCGGTCGTGGAGCAGTCCCCGTCTCCCGCCTCGGAGCAGATCGCCGAACCCGCACCGATTGCGGACCCGGCTCCGGTCGGCGAGCCCGAGCCCGTGACCGAACCGGTGCCCGTCCTCGAGGCGTCCGCCGAGGAGCCGGAAGCTGACCGGCCGAGTGCGCAGGAGCCGCCGGCGGGCGGGTCCCGCCGCTCCCTGCCCACCGACGAGGTCGACGTGTGGAACCTGGACCACGGCCACTCGCACCCTGACGACGACGGGCGCTGAGCCCCTCGCGCCACGCCCACCGACTTGCCGCGGCCCGACCTTCGGTTCACCCCGACTTGCCGCGACACGCCCATCGGCCCACCCCGACACGCCGCGACGCGCCCGGGATTCCGTGGCGATCCGAGTCACCTTGAGCCCGGTCGAACAGCCCGCCTGAGCGCTTCGTCCACCACCGGTGGAGCTGCCCCCTGCCTTCGCCCACAGGCTGTGATCGGCGCCGTCCTGCTGTTCCGTGCGTGGGGTGCGTGCTGTGTCCACAGTCCTCCCGGACCGTCCACATCCCGTCAACAGCCCGATGTGGATGACATTGTTGTAGTTCGGTACATCTTGTGGTGCTCCCACCGATCGACCACTAGGTGTAGTGTTGGCGGGGCCGCAGGGATCCACCCCTTCCACCGCCCTCCCAGGGGCAGCCGGCCACCTCGCGTCCAACGAGGTGGAAGGCGGGGACGGGGGCCGGAGCCGGCGGCACGGGCCTCCGGGCCGCCCTGACAACCGCATCACCCGTTCCTCCTCGCGCCGCCCCGGCGCGGTGCCCCGAGAAAGGTCTTCCTCCGTGGACATCACCGTGTACTCGAAGCCCCTGTGCGTCCAGTGCGATGCGACCAAGCGTGCCCTGAACAAGGCGGGCATCGCCTACGACGTCGTCGACATCACCGAGGATGCCGAAGCCCTCGCTCGCGTGAAGTCCCTGGGCTACGTCCAGGCGCCCGTCGTCATCACCGGTGTGGACCACTGGTCCGGCTTCCGCCCGGACAAGATCAAGGCGATCGCCGCCGCTTCCGGCGTGCAGCGTCGCGCCGCCGCCATCTGAGAGACCGCGCAGGAGGCATCGGCGTGGGCACCCTCGTCTATTTCTCCTCGGTGTCGGAGAACACCCACCGCTTCGTTGAGAAGCTCGGGATCCCCGCGCACCGCATCCCTCTCTACGCCAAGGAGGAGCCCCTCGTCATGGACGAGGAGTTCGTCCTGATGGTCCCGACCTACGGCGGCGGCAACCACGGTGGCGCCGTCCCCAAGCAGGTCATCAAGTTCCTCAACGACAAGCGCAACCGGGACCTGATCCGGGGCGTCATCACCGGTGGCAACACCAACTTCGGCGAGGCCTACTGCATCGCGGGAGACATCATCTCCGCCAAGTGCAAGGTCCCCCACATGTACAAGTTCGAACTGCTGGGCACTGCACGGGACGTGCAGAAGGTCCACGACGGATTGGAAGAGTTTTGGCGACACTGACCGAGATGCCCCCGGCCGAGCACCACAAGCAGCTGGACTACCACGCGCTCAACGCGATGCTGAACCTGTACGGACCGGACGGCAAGATCCAGTTCGAGAAGGATCGCCTGGCCGCCCGCGAGTACTTCCTGCAGCACGTGAACCCCAACACGGTGTTCTTCCACTCGCTGCGCGAGAAGCTCGACTACCTGGTGGAGAACAAGTACTACGAGCCCGAGGTGCTCGCGCAGTACGACTTCTCCTTCGTGGAGTCGCTGTCCGAGCAGGCCTACGCCAAGAAGTTCCGCTTCCCCACCTTCCTGGGCGCCTTCAAGTACTACACCTCGTACACCCTGAAGACCTTCGACGGGAAGCGCTACCTGGAGCGCTTCGAGGATCGCGTGGTGATGGTGGCCCTGACCCTGGCCCGCGGCGACGAGCGGCTCGCCCGGAATCTGGTCGAGGAGATCCTGGACGGTCGCTTCCAGCCGGCCACCCCCACCTTCCTCAACGCCGGCAAGGCGCAGCGCGGTGAGCTGGTCTCCTGCTTCCTGCTGCGCATCGAGGACAACATGGAGTCCATCGGCCGCTCCATCAACTCCGCCCTGCAGCTGTCCAAGCGCGGCGGCGGCGTGGCGCTGCTGCTGAGCAACCTGCGCGAGTACGGTGCGCCGATCAAGCACATCGAGAACCAGTCCAGCGGCGTGATCCCCGTGATGAAGCTGCTGGAGGACTCCTTCAGCTACGCCAACCAGCTGGGCGCCCGCCAGGGTGCCGGTGCCGTGTACCTGCACGCGCACCACCCGGACATCCTGCGGTTCCTGGACACCAAGCGCGAGAACGCCGACGAGAAGATCCGCATCAAGACCCTCTCGCTCGGCGTGGTGATCCCCGACATCACCTTCGAGCTGGCCAAGAAGAACGAGCCGATGTACCTGTTCTCCCCGTACGACGTGGAGCGCGAGTACGGCAAGCCCTTCGCCGACATCAACGTCACCGAGCTCTACCACGAGATGGTGGACAACCCCGCCATCTCCAAGAAGAAGATCCGCGCCCGTGACTTCTTCCAGGTGCTCGCCGAGATCCAGTTCGAGTCCGGCTACCCGTACATCATGTTCGAGGACACGGTGAACCGGGCCAACCCCATCCCCGGCAAGGTCACCCACTCCAACCTGTGCTCGGAGATCCTGCAGATCGCCACCCCGTCGGAGATGAACGTCGATCTCTCCTACGACACCTTGGGCCGGGACATCTCCTGCAACCTGGGCTCGCTGAACATCGCCAAGGCGATGGACTCCCCGGACTTCGCGCAGACCATCGCCACTGCGATCCGTGGTCTCACGGCCGTCTCGGACACCTCCGACATCGAGTCCGTGCCCACCATTGCCGAGGGCAACCGCAAGTCCCACGCCATCGGCCTGGGGCAGATGAACCTGCACGGCTACCTGGCCCGCGAGGCGATCCACTACGGGTCCGAGGAGGGCCTGGACTTCACGAACATGTACTTCTACGCGGTCACCTACCACGCCATCAAGGCGTCGATGGAGATCGCCAAGGAGCGCGGGGAGACCTTCTACGAGTTCGAGAAGTCCCAGTACGGCACCGGCGAGTACTTCGACAAGTACACCGACCAGGTGTGGGAGCCGGCCACGCAGAAGGTGCGCGACCTGTTCGCGGCCTCCAGCGTGCACCTGCCCACCCAGGACGACTGGCGCGAGCTGCGCGAGCAGGTGCGCGAGCACGGCATGTACAACGCCTACCTGCAGGCCGTCCCGCCCACCGGGTCGATCTCCTACATCAACCACTCCACCTCCTCGATCCACCCGATCGTCTCCAAGATCGAGATCCGCAAGGAGGGCAAGATCGGACGGGTGTACTACCCGGCGCCGTTCATGACCAACGACAACCTCGAGTACTACGAGGACGCGTACGAGATCGGTTTCGAGAAGATCATCGACACCTACGCCGAGGCCACCAAGCACGTGGACCAGGGCCTGTCGCTGACGCTGTTCTTCCCGGACACCGCCACCACGCGCGACGTCAACAAGGCGCAGATCTACGCCTGGCGCAAGGGCATCAAGACCCTCTACTACATTCGCCTGCGGCAGATGGCGATCGAGGGCACCGAGGTCGAGGGCTGCGTGAGCTGCATGCTCTGAGCCGACATCGGCCGACGAACTGGGGTCCGGTCGAGGATTCGCTCCTCGACCGGGCCCCGGTTCGTCCTTGCGTCAGGTGCGATTTTTCAGCCGGCGGATCCGGGCGCACACACTCCCTGTGAAGTGCCGTGCACCCTGCCGTGCGAAGCCGCAGGTCCGCGACCGCGGTCCCGCGCAGCGCATCATCTGGCGGTTCCAGGCGCGCTCCTCGGCCTTGAAGCAGCGCACCTCGCAGTGCGCACAGAACGGCGTGGGGTCCAGCGTGCAGAACACTCGCAGGGCTATCTCTGGGGCACCCCGGTCGACGGCGGGCGCTGAGAGCTCTCGTGCCCAGAGGTGCGCAGTTGGCGATCAGGGCGGGCCGTTGCGCCAACTCAGCACACCTTGAGCCCGCGTGTCACGCATCAGGGTCGTGACACGCTCTCCAGGGCGGAGTTGGCCGCCCAGAGAGCGGCGTAGAGCACCCCGGCCACCGGCCAGATCACCCAGGTCGACCCCCAGTCACCGGTCACGAAGCTCCACCCCAGGTATATCGCGACGGTCAGCGGCCAGAACACCGCGGCGATGACCCGGACCACGGGCGACCGGCTGGTCTCGGGAAGGTCGTCCGTCTCCTGCTCCAGCGTCGAGGCCGCGGAGTCCATCCAGGATCCTTGGATGTAGATCAGCAGGCCGAGTGCCACCATCAGAAGTGTGCCGCACACGCCGAGCAGGGGCAGCATGCCGTCCTGGCGGAGATTGCCGAGCACCAGGATCGGGACGGCGCTCAGGATCCACAGGGCGATCGCCACCGCAGTCGTGAGCGTCGAGGAGCGGCGGTGGGTGCGCCGCAGCTCCTGGGTGTACTCGTGCAGCGTCGGCGCGGGGGTGAATCTGCCCTCGGAGATGTCCTCGTAGTCCGCCAACCGGGCTCCCCGTACGATCAGCAGCAGCACGCCGAGCGCGATGGCGCCCAGCAGCAGCACCAGCCCGGTGATCACCACCCAGGAGGCGGGGTCGGTGTCCGGGGAGGTGAAGGCGATCAGGGCCAGCAGCGGAACGGGGGACAGCACGAACAGGGGGATGGCGATGGCGCTGATCGGCTGTGCGGCGCGCACCGCCTGCACGTACTGGCGCGCGCGGTCGGTGTCCAGGACAGGACCGGTGCGCACGTCCCCGGCCAGGGTGCCGTCGGCTCCGAAGCGTGGGCTGGTGGCGGCGCCGATCTCACGATCGATGCCCAGGACGGGGGCGACCTCCTCGAGGCTGCCGAACTCGGCGATCACGGTGCCGACGGCCTGGGCCTCGCTGTGACCGCGGTCCATCAGCTCCTGCTGCTTGTCCTCCATCATGGCGCGCAGCTCGATGCGAGCGCTGCGCATCCGCGAGGAGTCGGGGTAGGGGGCGAAGAGTGTATCGAGATAGGAGTCGATGACGCTCATGGCTGGTGCTGTCCTTCTGCGAAGTGATCGACGAGCTGACGGGTGCGGGCCCATTCGAGCCGCTTCGCCGAGAGCTGTGCGATGCCCTCGGCGGTGATGCGGTAGTAGGTGCGCGGCTTGCCGGAGGTGGAGACGTCCTCGTAGCTGTCCAGCAGCTGCTGGGACTCGAGCCGCTTGACCGCGGTGTACAGAGTGGTCTGCTTGATGACGTAGTCGCCGTCGGAGCGGTCGGTGATGGTCTTGGAGATCTCGTAGGCGTAGGAGGGGCGGGACTCGAGGATCGACAGCACGATCAGGTCGATGTGCCCTCGAATGGCATCGGCTCCGATCAATGCCCCTCCTTCTGCCGGGTGGGATGCGGGAGTACCGATCAGTGCCATCACCGTACTACGCCTGGCGTAGTACGGCAAGCGTCCATCGGGGACCTTGGTCCTCTCGGCGCCGGTTTCGTCGGAACCAGAACTACTACACCTGGGGGTATCGGCGTGTTGCGACCCCAACATGTTGTGGTCGATTCCTACGGTGGCAGAGCCGCGGCGCACACCACACACCCGCAGCATTGCGCGCAACCCGTGCCCACACCCGTGCACCGTGCCCCGTCCCGAAGGAGAGAGCCCATGACCGCGTCCCCGAAGCAGCCCGCCCCGATCGAGCCCGCCGAGCCCGGCGCGGCCCCCGTCGGCCGCCGCATGATCGATCCGGTCGCCACCGTCACCGAGTACGTGGACCGCTCCGACTGGCGCGTCAACGCCAACGCCAACCAGGGCTACTCCGTGGGCGGGCTGGTGCTCAACGCCGCGGGCAAGATGATCGCCAACTACTGGCTGGACGAGGTGTTCAGTGCCGAGGCGGGCCGTGCCCACCGCGACGGGGACATCCACATCCACGACCTCGACATGCTCACCGGGTACTGCGCCGGCTGGTCGCTGCGCCGTCTGCTCGAGGAGGGCTTCAACGGTGTGCCCGGGGCGATCGCCGCCGCCCCGCCCAAGCACTTCTCCTCGGCCTGCGGGCAGATCGTCAACTTCCTGGGCACCCTGCAGAACGAGTGGGCCGGCGCCCAGGCCTTCAGCTCCTTCGACACCTACATGGCGCCGTTCGTGCGGCTGGATGACATGACCTACGAGGAGGTGCTGCAGTGCATGCAGGAGCTGATCCACAACCTCAACGTGCCCAGTCGTTGGGGCTCGCAGTGCCCCTTCACCAACCTCACCTTCGACTGGACCTGCCCAGAGGACCTGCAGGGCCAGCACCCCCTGATCGGCGAGCAGCTGTGCGACTTCACCTACGGCGATCTCCAGCACGAGATGGACCTGGTCAACCGGGCCTACATCGAGGTGATGACCGCGGGCGACGCTGACGGGCGCGCCTTCACCTTCCCCATCCCCACCTACAACATCACCCGCGACTTCGACTGGGAGGCCGAGAACACCCAGCGGCTGTTCGCGATGACCGCGAAGTACGGGCTGCCCTACTTCCAGAACTTCATCAACTCCGACCTGGACCCCGGGATGATCCGCTCGATGTGCTGCCGCCTGCAGCTGGACCTGCGCGAGCTGCTCAAGCGCGGCAACGGCCTGTTCGGCTCCGCGGAGCTCACCGGCTCCATTGGCGTGGTCACGGTCAACATGGCGCGCCTGGGCTACCTGTACGCCGGGGACGAGGACGCGCTGATCGCCGAGCTGGACCGCCTGCTCGAGGTGGGCAAGGACACCCTGGAGAAGCGGCGGGCCACCGTGCAGGAGCTGATCGACGGCGGCCTGTACCCGTACACCAAGCGGTACATGGGCCACCTGGGCAACCACTTCTCCACCCTTGGGGTCAACGGGATGAATGAGATGGTCCGCAACTTCACCGGCGATGCCCACGACCTGATGGACGAGTTCGGGCAGCAGATGTGCCTGCGGATCCTCGACCACGTGCGCGAGACGGTGGTGCGGTACCAGGAGGAGACCGGGAACCTGTACAACCTGGAGGCCACCCCGGCCGAGGGCGCCACCTACCGCTTCGCCAAGGAGGACCGCGCGCGCTTCCCCGGCATCCTCACCGCCGGCACCACCGCCAACCCGTACTACACCAACTCCTCCCAGATCCCCGTGGGCGCCACTGAGGACCCCTTCGAGGCGCTCGAGCTGCAGGAGGAGCTGCAATCCCAGTACACAGGCGGCACCGTGCTGCACCTGTACATGAACGAGGCGATGAGCTCGGCGACCACCTGCCGGGAACTCGTGCGCAGAGCACTGACCCGGTTCCACCTGCCGTACCTGACCATCACCCCCACCTTCTCGATCTGCCCCAGCCACGGCTACCTCACCGGCGAGCACCACCAGTGCGAGCGCTGTGGTGAAGCCTGCGAGGTGTGGACCCGTGTGATGGGCTACTTCCGGCCCGTGGCCTCCTTCAACATCGGCAAGAAGGGCGAGTACGCCGAGCGCACCTTCTTCACCGAGCAGGCCTCCGGCGTAGGCGGCTGCCAGGAGGCGGCCGACGGGCCCGCTGCGGCGGCCGACGAGCCCGCGGCCGCGACCGGCCGCCCAGGGGCCGTGATCACCCCGGTGACGGCGTGAGCCCTCTGGCCAGCCTGGCGGCACCAGACCTGCGCATCGTAGGTCTGGTGCCGCTGTCCACCGTGGACTGGCCCGGCCGCCTGGTGGCCGCGGTGTTCTGCCAGGGCTGCCCCTGGCGCTGCACCTACTGCCACAACACCGCGATCCTGGACGCCCACGCCCCCGGCGCCGTGCCCTTCGGTGAGCTGGGTCGGCTCCTGGAGCGACGGGGAGGGCTGCTGGACGGCGTGGTGTTCAGTGGGGGAGAGGCCACCATGCAGCACGCTGTGGTGCCTGCCGCCCGCGCCGTTCGCGAGCGCGGCTTCGCGGTTGGGCTGCACACCGGCGGGGCCTTCCCCACCCGGATGCAGGCCCTGCTCGGGGTCGACACCGACGGGCATCGCGTCTGCTCACCGCTGGTGGACTGGGTGGGGTTCGACGTGAAGGCCGCGCCGGCCGGCTACACGGACCTGGTGGGACGGGCCGGTGCCTGGCGGCGAAGTGCGAAGTCCCTCCAGTTCCTGCTGGCCTCCGGTGTGGACCACGAACTGAGGATGACGGTCACCCCGCAGTTGATCGACCAGGTCCCCGCGGTGATCGAGACCGTCCATCGCGGCGGCGGCACGCACCTGGTGCTGCAGAAGGCACGGGCCGACGGTGCAGAGAGCGGCTTCGCCAGGCAGCTGGCTGCAGTGCCGGACTGGACGGAGCGATTCGACGCTGCCGCGCACAGAGCACGGCAGCTCGGAGCGCAGCAGGGCCTTGAGGTCACGGTCCGAGCGTGACGGGGCCGTGACCCGCGCCAGCGCCGGTCCGAGGAAGGGCGGTCCTAGGATGACAGTGACGGGGTCCCCCGTCAGCGAATTCTGGCCCGTCCCTGTTCCCCTGCCCGTTTGGAGTCGTCATGGATGACCTCGTCCTCAACTGGGAACTCGGCACAGCCGGGCTGCTGATCGTGGCAGTCTCGGCCATCGCCGTGCTTCTCATCCTCATCATGGCCTTCAAGGTCCATGCATTCCTCGCCCTGATGATCACCTCGATCGGAACGGCCCTGGCTGCGGGCATCGCCCCGGCCAGCGTGCTGCCCGCCCTCGCCTTCGGCTTCAACACGACCCTGGGCAACGTCATGCTGCTGGTCGCACTCGGCGCGATGCTGGGCAGGATGATCGAGACCTCCGGCGGCGCCCAGGTGCTCGCCGACCGGATGATCGACCTGGTCGGCGAGAAGCGGGCCGGCTTCGGCCTGTCCCTGGCCAGCCTGCTGATGGGCTTCCCCATCTTCTTCGACGCCGGCCTGGTGGTCATGATGCCCATCATCTACGCCGTGGCCCGACGGGTCGGCGGCTCCTTCCTGTCCATCGCGCTGCCCTCGGCGGTGGCTTTCAGCGCCATGCACATCTTCGCCCCGCCGCATCCCGGCCCGGTGGCCGCCTCCGGCATCGTCGGTGCTGACATCGGCCTGGTGATGCTGGTGGGTCTCGTGTTCGCTGTCATCATCTGGTACCTGGTGGGCGTGCTGCTGGCACCCCGCCTGGGCATGCGCTTCGACATCCCGGTGCCGGACATCCTCGAGGGCGACAAGGACGAGATGGGCTTCTCCTCCAGCCCCCGCGTCCCCACCATCATCGGCCTGCTGCTGCTGCCGTTGATCCTCATCCTGCTGAACACCGGTCTGAACACCATCGGTTCGACCCGTCCGGACAAGGACGCGTTCCTGGCCGACGGCGTGGTCTCGACCCTGCGCCTGCTGGGTGAGACCCCGATCGCCCTGCTGATCACCGTGATCGTCTCGATGTTCGTGCTGGGCTGGGGTGCCGGCAAGAAGGGCACCCTGATCGAGAAGGTGGCTGATTCAGCCCTGGGGCCGATCTGCTCGGTGGTGCTGGTGACCGGTGCCGGCGGCATGTTCGGCGGTGTGCTGCGCGTGACCGGGATCGGGGACGCCGTGGCGGATTCGCTGAACAACGTCGGCCTGCCGGTGATCGTGGCGGCCTACCTGATCGCCCAGATCGTGCGCCTGGCACAGGGCTCGGCCACCGTGGCTCTGACCACCGCGGCCTCCCTGATGGCCGGCGTGATCGCCGCCAGCGACTTCAGCCCCCTGCAGGTGGTCGCGATCGTGATGGCGATGTCGGCCGGCTCGGTGGGCTTCTCCCACGTCAACGACTCCGGCTTCTGGCTGGTCAGCAGGTTCTTCGGGATGGACATGAAGCAGACCCTGGCCACCTGGACTCTCATTCAGGGCGCGATGGCCATCGTCGGCTTCACCCTGTCCTACATCCTCTACGGCGTCGCCTCGGCGATCGGCTGAGCCCCTGCCTGCGCCGCCGCATCCTGCTTCCCGTAGGTGAGGCGGCGCAGCAGACGCTCAGCCGGGCCCCGCATGTCCCTCGATGCCATCCATCCGGCGATCAGCACCGAGATCAGCCATACCCCCAGTGCCAGCGCGGTCGAGGCGGTGGTGGACAGGTGCTGTCCCAGGCCGAAGCCCCAGGCGGCCAGCAGGGGAGCGAAGATGATCGACTGGAACAGGTAGAAGGTGAGCGAACGCTGCCCCACTGCGGCGATGGCGCGCACCGGGGCACTCACCTGCCGTGTCATCTCCGGTGTCACCGGTGATGCCGGGGCCCCGTAGGAACGTGAGGCCACCAGAGCGGACCGGGCATCGGGGGAGAGGTCGCGCTTGCGCACGGCCGGTTCGGGGGCCTCGGCGGGCGCTGCGGTTGTGTTCGTCGCGGGACGGGTGCGTCCCTCCAGGTGCGCCGCGATCAGGCCGAACGCAGCGGCGTACCCGATGCCGCAGGCCACGCCGGAGATCATCTCGGTGCCCATGAACGTCCAGAACAGCACGTCCGGCATGTCCAGCACCCCCAGCATCGGCAGGATCCGCGTCACGCCCCCGGCCCAACCGATCGTGATCCCGACGGCGGCCGTCAGGCGCAGCAGGCGCATGTGGTTCCAGGGTTCGTCCAGGACACGGTGGCGCGCCGCCAGCCATCCCAGCATGATCGAGACCGGGACGGCGAACCCGAGGGCCGTGGAGGGCAAGCTGAAGGCCCACATCCCCGCTCGGAGCCCCGCGGCCACCAGGTAGTTCGACTGCCCGTGGGCGATGTCCCGGAACGACCCCATGGAGAAGGAGGCGCCGCCGGCATCCATGGCCTCCAGGATGTCCGGCTGGGTGGAGAGGTACAGGCCGCTGACCACGGAGCCCAGGGAGTACAGGGCGAACAGGGCCGTCGCCACGCTGATCCAGATCAGCAGGGTGCGATCGCGCCGTCCGAAGAAGATCCACACCAGCAGCAGCCCGGCGATCGCGTAGGCCCCCAGGATGTCGCCGAGGAACAGCAGCAGGGCGTGCAGGAACCCCAGCAGCAGCATCGCCCAATGGCGGCGACGCAGCATGCGCCGCACGGTGCGGTGCTCGAGGCCGCGATCGATGCGGGAGCGGAAGAACTGCACCATGCCGTACCCGAACAGGAAGGCGAACAGCGGGAAGCTGCGGCCGTCCACCCCCAGGCCCATCACCACCTGGATCGCCGTGTCCAGGGCATTGCGGGCCGGCACGTGGATTCCGAACGCCCCGGACTCCTGGCCCCACAGGAACCAGGGCACGTTCGCCATCGCGATCAGGGCGAGCATCAGGCCGCGCGCGAGATCGGGCGCGAGGGAACGAGGTGGGCGTGCCTGCGTATCGGGGCAGCCCTCGCGGATACGAGGGCGTGCGGGGACCGGTTCGGTGGCGCTCACGATGATCGACCCTCTCGGCTCGTGGGGCTGTGGTTCGACCGTAGCCGCCTCGCTGCCGGCGCGCACCCCGACGAAGGTCGCCGATCCTGGCGGGTGGTGGCGCGGTGGTGGCGCGGCCCACCGTGGGGAACCGGATGCCGCGGTCCCTTTGGGCACCGCCTCTGCCTAGACTGGCAGGCACCCGAACCCGACCCCTGAAGGAGCAAGTGAGGCAGCGGTGAACGACCACCTGAAGACGTCTGTCCAGGCGATCAACTGGAACCGGATCCCCGATCCCAAGGACCAGGAGGTATGGGACCGCCTGACCGGCAACTTCTGGCTGCCGGAGAAGGTGCCGCTGTCCAACGACATTCCCTCCTGGGGCCGCCTGAGCGAGCAGGAACAGACCCTGGTGATGCGGGTGTTCACCGGCCTCACCCTGCTGGACACCGTCCAGGGCACCGTCGGCGCCGTCTCCCTCATCCCCGATGCGGTCACCCCGCACGAGGAGGCGGTGTACACCAACATCGCGTTCATGGAGTCGGTGCACGCGAAGTCCTACAGCCAGATCTTCTCGACCCTCTCGAGCACCAAGCAGATCGACGAGGCCTTCCGCTGGAGCGAGTTCAACGAGCCGCTGCAGAAGAAGGCCAAGATCGTCATGAGCTACTACCAGGGCGATGACCCGGAGAAGCGCAAGGTGGCCTCCACCCTGCTGGAGTCCTTCCTGTTCTACTCCGGCTTCTACCTGCCCATGCACTACTCCAGCCACGGCGAGCTCACCAACACCGCCGACATCATCCGGCTGATCATCCGTGACGAGGCCGTGCACGGCTACTACATCGGCTACAAGTTCCAGAAGGCACTGGAGAAGGCCTCGCCCGAGCGTCGTGCCGAGATGAAGGACTACACCTTCTCGCTGCTCATGGAGCTGTACGACAACGAGGAGGAGTACACCGAGGATCTCTACGACCCGGTGGGCTGGACCGAGGAGGTCAAGACCTTCCTGCGGTACAACGCCAACAAGGCGCTGATGAACCTGGGCTACGAGGGCCTGTTCCCCTCCGAGGCCACCGAGGTGAACCCGGCGATCCTTGCCTCGCTGTCGCCGAACGCGGATGAGAACCACGACTTCTTCTCCGGCTCCGGCTCCAGCTACGTGATGGGCAAGGCTGTGGAGACCGAGGACGACGACTGGGACTTCTGAACCGGCCGTGCCAGGGAGTGTGCGGGCTAAAGGTGTTGTAAAGCCCACCTTCGGATATGCACAACTTCTTCGCGCAACCGGCACGCTCAAAGTGTCGCAAAGCGGGGCGAATCGGTCACCAGTACGCCGGAATTCCTGTACTTCTGACCGCTAGGTCGGCCGCGTGTTCCACCATGCGAGCGTCATCTGGGGCAGAATGGTCGCCGTAGTCCCTGATCCCTTCCCCTGATTGGAGAAAAACAATGGGTCTTCTCTGGGCCATCATTTCCTGGATCATCATCGGTGCCATCATCGGCCTGATCGCTCGCGCCATCATGCCGGGCAAGCAGTCGATGGGCCTCGGCCTAACCATCGTCCTGGGCGTCATCGGCGCCATCGTCGGTGGCTTCCTCGGCGGCCTGTTCGGTGGTGACGGCATCTCCGGCATCATGAACAACCCGTGGAGCATCGGCACCATCCTGCTCGCCGTCATCGGCGCGCTGATCGTCATGGTCATCTACGGCCTGGCCACCGGTAGCCGCAACCGCGCGTGATCCACATGCGCTTCGCCTGACACGTCAGGCACACATCGCCGCAGCGCCGTCCCCGACTCAGGTCGGGGGCGGCGCTGTTCTTCTGCCCGCTTCGGTCAGGCCATGGGCACGTCCGCAGCGCGGCGGCCTGCCTCGGTGACGCGTACGCGACCGGAGGACCAGCGGGCCACATCGGCCGCGAAGTCATCGAGCAGCGGCGGGTCCAGCAGCACGTCCAACCGGGCGAGCCGGGAGGTGTACTCGGTGGGCTCCGCCTGGGCGCCATGGGCGCCGGCCCACACCCGTACCGCGTTCTCGGCGATGCCCACCTCAGCCAGCGGCACCTCCAGGCGCGCCACCACCAGTTCCGTGCGGCGCAGCAGGGTCGCGGCCGCCACGGCCTGCTCCACCCCGGCGGTGTAGGCGCGCAGCAGACCCCCCGCCCCCAGCTTGACCCCGCCGAAGTAGCGGATCACCACCGCCAGGGTGTCGGTGAGATCGGCGTGCAGCAGCGCTTGCAGCATCGGCATGCCAGCGGTCCCGGAGGGCTCTCCGTCATCGCTGGAGCGGTGGACGGGCGCGGCGTCGAATGTGGCTCCGATGACCAGGGCAGTGCAGTGATGGCGTGCATCAGGGTGATCGGTGCGCGCGGTGCGGATGCGCTCCTCGGCCTGCTCGACCGAGGTGACGCGGTGCAAGCGGGTGAGGAAGCGGGAGCGGCGCTCGACCAGTTCGGTCTCGACGTCGGCGGCGAGTACGAACAGATCGGACATACGGAAAGTCTAGGCGCGTTGCCGTGCGGGAACCGGTTCGAGCGCGACGGCGCGGGGGTGACAGGGGATACGCTGAGCGCGGCCGCAGCTTCGACCCGGGAGGTCCCGATGTCCACGTCCCAGCCCGCACCTCAGCCCCACTCCGACCCGGCGCCCAGCTTCGCTCCGGAGTTCGGCTCCGCCCCCGCGCCCCGGAAGAAGTCCAAGGGACCGACGATCCTCATGGTCCTGGGAGGCATCATCCTGCTGCTCAGCCTGATCATCGGCACGATCCTCACCGTGGTCGGTGTGGGTAATACCGCCGGCGGTCTGAGCGAGATCGAGCAGTTGCCCGGCGGCAGCGGCAGCATCACCGCGGAGGAGGGGGACGTGCTCCAGCTGTACGCGCCCGAGGGAACCACCGCCACCTGCACCATCATGACTCCGGACGGGGCTGAGCCCGGCCCGGGCACCAACCAGTCCAGCAGCACCACCATCGACGGGGCCACCTGGGTCTCCTTCGACTCCTTCGAGGCCACCGCTACCGGCGAGCACCAGATCGACTGCGACAGCCCCCAGGTGGCCGTGGGCCCGCCCGTCTCCCTGGGCGGCATCTTCGGCGCCATCGGCGGCGTGCTGCTGGGCATCGGCGGCGGCATCCTGGGCTTCCTGCTGCTGCTGGCCGGCCTGATCTGGTGGCTGGTCACCCGCAAGAAGGACTGACGTCCATCGAGCCGCCGTTCTTCACCTGGCCGGCACCCCCAAGCGCGAGCGAGCGCTCGTACGTGCTGCGGCCGCGCCGGCACGGCCACTGGGAAGACCGTGCGCCTCGGTGCAGGCGAACGATCGGTCGGTGCCCGCCGGAACCGTTTGCCGAGCCCCCGGGCGGCCGGTACGGTCGAATCCCGACCTGATCCGGAGGTGCCCGATGGGCCATCCAGTCCACCTCATCGTCGATGGCCAGCCGCATGACCTGACCGTCGACCCGCGCACCACCCTGCTCGACGCGCTGCGGGACCACCTGGGGAACATGTCCCCGAAGAAGGGCTGCGACCACGGCCAGTGCGGCGCCTGCACCGTGCTGGTCGACGGGCGGCGGCTGAACTCCTGCCTGCTGCTGGCCGTGTCCCTCGACGGCGCGGAGGTGCTCACCCCCGACGGCCTCGCCACCGACGGCGAGCTCTCCGACCTGCACACCGCTTTCCTCGAGCAGGATGCCTTCCAGTGCGGCTACTGCACCCCCGGGCAGATCTGCTCCGCAAACGGCGTGCTCCGCGAGGCGGCCGAGGGGCACCCCAGCGTGGTCACCGAGGACCACGGCCACGACCACCCGATCGAGCTCACCGAGGACGAGATACGCGAGCGCATGAGCGGGAACCTGTGCCGCTGCGGCGCCTACGTCAACATCGTCGCCGCCGTCCAACAGGCGGCCGGGGCGAGCGCCGCGAACGAGGGGACGGACCGATGAGACCCTTCGACTACGTACGCGCGGACGACCCCGCCGGCGCTGTCGCCGCGATCGCCGAACGACCCGGCGCGGCCTACCTCGCCGGCGGCACCAACCTCGTCGACCACCTCAAGCTCGGGATCACCGCCCCCGATCTGCTGGTCGACCTCGGCCGTCTCGACCTCGCGGACATCGAGGAGCTGCCGGACGGCGGCCTGCGCGTCGGCGCCA
The DNA here is from genome assembly GCF_025144775.1 of Brachybacterium sp. p3-SID957. Taxonomy (NCBI): domain Bacteria; kingdom Bacillati; phylum Actinomycetota; class Actinomycetes; order Micrococcales; family Dermabacteraceae; genus Brachybacterium; species Brachybacterium sp. p3-SID957. The sequence continues at coordinate 29,415 of NZ_JALXKT010000025.1, forward strand.
TGGTCCGCAACAGCGATCTGGCCGCCGATCCGCGCGTGCGTCGCGACCACCCGATGCTCTCCCGCGCCCTCCTCTCCGGCGCCTCGGGCCAGTTGCGCAACGCCGCCACCACCGGCGGGAACCTGCTGCAGCGCACCCGTTGCGTCTACTTCCAGGACCCCACCACCCCCTGCAACAAGCGCGCCCCGGGCAGCGGCTGCTCGGCGCTCGGCGGATACACCCGCTACCACGCGATCCTCGGCGCCTCCGACGCGTGCATCGCCACCCACCCCTCCGACATGGCGGTCGCGCTCGCCGCCCTGGACGCGACCGTGGTGGTGCTGGGCAGCGACGGCGAGAAGCGCCTGCCCCTGACTACGCTGCACCGGCTTCCGGGGGACGAGCCCGAGCGCGACACTGTCCTCGAGCACGGCGACCTGATCACCGCCGTCGAGCTGCCCCCGCCGGACCGCGCCGCCCGCACCCGTTCCACGTATCGCAAGATCCGCGACCGCGCCTCCTACGCCTTCGCCCTGGTCTCGGTCGCCGCGGTGCTCGAGCTCGACCCGGACGCCGCGCGGCCCACGATCCTCTCCGCGAGGATCGCCCTCGGAGGCGTCGCCCACGCCCCCTGGCGGGCTCGCCGCGCCGAGCAGCTCCTCGCCGGCGCCCCCGCCACCCGCGAGAGCTTCCGCCGGGCCGCGGCGGCCGAGCTCGAGCAGGCCCGGCCCGTCGCGGGCAACGAGTTCAAGGTGACGATGGCCCAGGGCGTGATGGTGAGCGTGCTCGCCGAGCTCGCCGGCCTGGACGAGGAGAACGAGGAGCCGCGTGATGAGTGACCTCCTGCGAGCCTCGGCGATCGGCACCGGACGGGTGCGTCTGGACGGGCCCGACAAGGTGCGCGGCCTCGCCCCCTACGCCTACGAGCACCCGGTCGAGGATCCGCTCCATCTCTTCCCGCTGTGCTCGACGATCGCGCTCGGCCGCGTCACCGCGATCGACGCCACAGCCGCGCTCGCGCTCGACGGGGTGGTGCGCGTGATCACCCACGAGAACGCCCTTCGGCTCGCCGACACCGAGGACGGCGAGCTGGCGATCCTCCAGGACGACCGGATCGGTTTCCGTGGCCAGTACCTCGGCGCCGTCCTCGCCGAGACCCCGGAGACGGCCCGCCACGCCGCCGACCTCGTCGTGGTCACCACCGAGGCTGCGCCGCACGACGCCGAGTTCCGCCCCGACCACCCCGCAGTGCGCGAACCCGAGGACGGCGCGGACGACATCGACACCGGTGACCTCGAGGCCGCGCTCGCTGCCGCGGAGATCGTGGTGGACCAGCGGTACTCCACCCCTCTCGAGCACAACAACCCGATGGAGCCGCACACCACCATCGCTCGCTGGGACGGCGAGCAGCTCACGCTGTGGACCTCCACCCAGGGCGTGCATCCTGCGCGACAGACCCTCGCCCCGATACTGGGCATCGACCCCGAGCAGCTGCGGATCATCAGCCCGCACGTCGGCGGCGGCTTCGGCTCCAAGGGCCTGCCCCACGCGGACATGATGCTCACGGCGATGGCCGCGCACGCCGTGCCCGGCCGCGCCGTGAAGCACGCCGTCACCCGCCAGCACATGTTCGCGCTGACCGGGCACCGGCCCGCCACCTCCCAGCACCTCCGGATCGGGGCCCGGGCCGACGGCACGATCACCGCCTTCGGGCTCGAGGCGGTCTCCAGCTCCTCGCACACCAAGGAGTTCCCCGAGATGGCGATCAAGCCCTCTCGGCAGATGTACGCCGGCGAGCACCGTCGCATCACCCAGCGCGTGCTCCCGCTGGACATCGCCGTCCCCTCCTGGATGCGCGCCCCCGGCGAGGCACCGGGGATGGTGGGCCCGGAGATCATGATGGACGAGCTCGCCGAGGCCTGCGGGGTCGACCCGATCGAGCTGCGGGTGCGCAACGAGCCGGAGCGTGACCCCGACACCGGGATGCCCTTCAACCGACGCCGGCTGATCGACTGCCTACGCGAGGGCGCCACCCGCTTCGGCTGGGCCGACCGCGACCCGCAGCCCCGTGCCCGCCGGGAGGGCGGATGGCTGATCGGCACGGGCGTCGCCTCGGCGACCTACCCCGCATCCCGGCAGCCCGGCTCGAAGGCCCGGATCCGTCACGAGGCGGGGGTCTACGAGGTGGGCATCGGCGCCGCCGACCTCGGCACCGGCACCTGGACCGCCCTCACCCAGGTCGCCGCCGACGCCCTCGAGGTCGACCCGGACCGCATCGCGCTGCGAATCGGCGACACCGCGCTGCCGAACGCGACCGTCGCCGGCGGCTCCACCGGGCTCGCCAGCTGGAGCGCGGCCGTGCTGGCCGCCGCGGACGCCTTCCGCCGCGAGCACGGCACCGCCCCGGCCGACGGCGTCGAGACGATCGGGGAGGCGGCGGAGAACCCTGCCGAGAAGAAGCTCGCCATGCACTCCTACGGCGCCCAGTTCGCCAAGGTCCGCGTCCAGGAGGAGACCGGTGAGATCCGTCTGGACCGCATGCTCGGGGTGTTCTCCGTCGGGCGGATCATCAACCCCCGCACCGCCCGCTCGCAGCTCCTCGGTGGGATGACCATGGGGGTGGGGATGGCACTGCACGAGAAGGGCGAGCTCGACCCCCGCTTCGGACACGTCGTCAACCACGACCTCGCCGAGTACCACGTGCCCGTCAACGCGGACATCCGCTCCCTGGAGGCGTACTGGCTGGACGAGGAGGACCCCCAGGCCGGGCCGCTCGGCGCGCGCGGCATCGGCGAGATCGGCATCGTCGGCGCCGCCGCGGCGATCGCCAACGCCGTCCACCACGCCACCGGGGTGCGGGTGCGGGACCTGCCCGTGCTCGGCAGCGACCTGCTGGCACGGTGAGCGCCGCGTCGTTCGACGTCCCCCGGCCGGCGGCCGCGCCTCCCGTGGGCCTGCTCCTGGCCGCGGGCGCCGGACGGCGCCTGGGCCGCGGCCCGAAAGCACTGCTGCTCCTGCGCGGCGTCCCCCTGGTGGAGCACGTCGCTCGCGCCCTGCGCGAGGGCGGCTGCGCCGAGGTCGTGGTCGTCACCGGCGCGGGCGCCGAGCGGGTGGGCTCCGTCGTGGACAAGATGCCGTGGGCGCGCACGGAGCAGAACCCGCGCTGGCGCGAGGGGATGGGGACCTCACTGCGCACCGGCCTGGCCGCGATCGGACCGGGCCGCGACGTGCTGGTCACGCCGGTGGACCGCCCGGGGATGTGCGCGGCGGAGGTGGCCCGGGTGCTGGCCGCCCACCGCCCCGGAGGCATCACCGCCGCCGCCCACCGCGAGGCCTCCGGCGGGCTCCGACGGGGCCATCCGGTGCTGTTCGACGCCGCCTTGACCACCGCCGCCGCGGAGGCCGCGCACGCGGACGTGGGCGCCCGCGACCTGCTCCGCGCCCGACGGGATCACGTGCAGCTCGTGGACTGCACGGATCTCGACGACGGTGCGGACCTGGACCTGCCTGAGGACCTTTGGCGGCTGGACGCGCGTGGCTGACCTCTCAGCCGCTCGTAGCAGTGCGCGCATGCAGCGGACCGCTGCCGTCGCGCAGCGGCTCGACGGTGCGGCGCTCGGCCCGCACGGCCAGGATTTCCGCGAGGATCGCGATCGCCACCTCCGCAGGGCTCTCCGCCCCCAGGTCGAGGCCGATCGGGGAGCGCAGCCGCGACAGCGCCTCCTCGTCCACCCCGGCCTCGCGCAGCGCTGTGCGCCGATCGCGATCGCTGCGCCGGGACCCCATCGCACCGACGTAGGCGATGTCCAGTCGCAGAGCGGTGGCGAGCACCGGCACGTCGACCTTGGGATCGTGCGTGAGCACGCAGACCATGCTGCGGGCATCGAGATCCCCGCGCTCGGCGGCCGCAGCCAGGAACCGGTGCGGCCAGGCACGCACCACCTCCGCCCCCGGGAACGCCGTGGGATCGGTGAACGCCGGCCGATGGTCGCACAGCGTGATCCGCAGCCCGAGCGGCCGCGCGGCCTCCACCAGCGCCTGCCCGAAGGCGTTCGCCCCGCACACCACCAGGTGCGCGGGCCGGATACGGGACTCGACGAACAGGTCGGTCGTCGAGGCGCCCGCAGGGAGGCGGAGTATGCCGGTGCGAGCCTCGCGGAGCATGGCGGCGACCTGGGCACTGCCCGCCTCGAGCACCTCCGGGGGGAGCAGCATCGTGAGCGCGCCGCGGACCTCCTCGGCCCCGTCGCCCGCGAGCAGGACAGCGCGTGGGCCGTCGGCGTCGTCACCCTCGGGGGCGACCGTCCGTGGTGCGTCGGACTCCCGCGGCAGCCGGGTCACGTAGGCGGCGGGGGAGGGGTCGTTGACCGTGCCGAGGGGGCTCTGCGTCCCCGGGGGCGGGGGAGCGAACGGCTGGATCAGCACCTCGAGCGAACCTCCGCACATCAGCCCGACGGCGAAGGCGTCCTCGTCGCTGAACCCGAAGCTCCGCAGGCTGCTCCTCCCGGTCTCGAGCGCTTCGCGGCAGGCCTCGAGCACCGCCCCCTCGACGCAGCCACCGGAGAGCGAGCCGTGCAGTGCGCCATCGGCGCCCACCAGCATCGAGGTGCCCACGGGCCGCGGCACGGAACCCTGGGCGGAGACGATGGTCGCGACGGCGCAGGGCACCGGATCGGAGGCGCGGGCGAGGCGCTCCCGGGCGCCGTCGAGGATGTCGAGCACCTCCTCAGCCTATGCTTCGGCCCCGATCGACACGACGGTTTCGACCCCTCGATCGGGCGGGGTGCAGATCACCAAGGCGGTGCTGCTGGTGGCGGCCGTCGGCGTCTCGACGGTGTGGATCCTGGCGCTCAACCGCTTCGATCTCTGCGAGGTGCTCGGCAGGGCCGTCGCGATCGAACTCGTCGACGTGCACCGAGAGACGTTACGGTTGCCCGGGCGTGGCATCTGGATCTCCCCATTGCGCAAGCGGGCCCCCACAGGGCACGTCGCCCGAGTTCGCCGTCCATTCGAACGGAGCCCGACCATGAGCGAAGCACCGAACCTGCACCCAGGAGAGACCGTTTTCAAGAAGGGCGGCGCCAACATGCAGCGGGGCATGGAGACCGTGGGCGGCAAGCTCACCCTCACCAACCAGCGGTTGCTGTTCGATGCCCATGCCCTGAACTTCCAGCGCGGAGCCACCGAGGTGTGGCTGCAGCAAGTGGTGGGCCAGAAGGGCGGATGGACCAAGTTCCTCGGCGCGATCCCGCTGGTGCCCAACTCGATCGTGCTCACCCTGGCCGACGGCGAGGAACTCAGCTTCGTGGTCTCCGGACGCGCTAAGTGGCTCGCCGCGATCGAGAAGGCGCGTGGCGGCGGCGAGGCGGCCGCCTCCCACTGACCTGCCAGGGCGACCGCCACTCGCGGGTAGACTGGTCTGGCCCGAAAGGGCTGGGGCCTGTAGCTCAGTCGGCAGAGCATCGGACTTTTAATCCGCGGGTCGAGGGTTCGATCCCCTCCGGGCCCACCCTGGTCAGAGCGACTTTCTAGGTTCCGACCTTTGCTCCGAAGTTGGCGATGACAGCAACGCTGACAGCAACGCGGCTGAGCGTGCTGCGCTGGACGCGTCGTGACAGCAGCCGTGCGGCATCGGCCCTTGTGACGGTCTGGACGAAGGAACCCCATGCCCTTCTGGACATGGGGTTCCACTCTCCGCATGAGGTGTGCGCTCGAGGAGTCGACTATGAGGTGACTCCCATGAGCATCGCCCAGGACTCGGCGTACTTGGCGGAAAGCCGGTATCGAGTGGACGACGGGAGCCGGAAGGCGCGGTCTGGGCCGCAGTTCTCCGCGAGGTCAGCTGCCTTCACGACCCGGGCAATCCTGTGCTCACGGATGCGTGCAAAATAGTCGGCACGTGAGGTGCCGTCGCGCTTGGTCAGGCAGTCGACTGCGTCGAGGATGCGATCCGGCATGCCGTGACTGCGCAGATCTTCGAGGGTGACTTCTGAGTCTTCGACGACATCGTGCAGCCACCCGGCGGCAACGCAGTCGAATCGGTCCTTGGCCGGGGCCATGTACAGTGCGCATTCCGCGACGCGTTGTGGGTGGGCGATGTAGTCCTCGCCCAGCTTGTCCGTCTGCCCCTCATGTGCACGCCGGGCGATGGACTGTGCACGTGCAACAAGGTCGAGTCCTTCGAGTTCCAATTTGCCTCTCCTAGTCGATGGGTGGGGTCGGGGTGGCAGCTTCGACGGCGCTGACCCAGGTAGCGATGCCCAGCGTCGAGAGTTCGTAGTAGCCGTCGATCAGAACGGAGCACTTCGTCGCTGCATCGGGGGCAGGGGAGCCCTGATCGATCAGGTAGCGGTACACCACTGCGCTCTCGCCGCCCTCTGATTGAGCCGCGGCAAGAGCTTTCGGGAGGGCGACGTCGAGCTCGTCGTCAGCGTCTAACCACAGCATGCGCCGTTCTTCGTCGTACACCACGGCCATGAACTGCGGGTTGGTCGAGGACTCCGAAGGGAAGCGGTCGACCCAGAAGGCTGGATAGGGGAACTCCGACCAAGGTCCGTCAGAACGACTCGGGCTCCCGAGGATGGTGGCGTCGGTGGGGTGTGATCTCATCTTCGATGTTTCCGCTTTGCTGTTGACAGTCGGGCGCATGTGGTGTATGTACCTCCTTCTGGAGGCTACCGGAAGAGCGCGTCCATCCGCTGCGCGGACTCGTCCTGCAGCGCCGGGATGACGTGCGAATAGGTGTTCATCGTGACCGCGATGGCGGAGTGACCCAGAAGTTCCATGACGACGCGCGGAGCGACACCCTCTGCGAGGAGCAGGGGCGCGCAGGTGTGCCGGAGGTCGTGCAGCTTGACCCGGCGCAGCTTCGCCTTCTTCAGGAGCGCCTCGAACGCCCGGTTCACGTTGCGCGGCTCGATCGGTGTTCCCGCCTGGGACGTGAACACGAGCGTCGTCGGGTCCACGGGCAGCCCGAGCGAAGCAAGCTTCACTCGTTCGGAAGACTGGTGGCGTCGCAGAGCATCGATGCAGAAAGACGGCACCACGACCCGACGGCGCGAGGTGTCCGTCTTGGGGCTCTTCAGCCGCAGCTCGCCCCGAGAGCGCTGAAGGGACTGCACGACCCGCAGGCGGCCGTTCTCGAGGTCGACATCGCCCCACCGGAGACCGAGTGCTTCCCCTCGGCGCAGCCCGAGCCCGATATAGAGGGTCCACAAGGCTTCCCAGTCGTGCCCCTTTGCCGCTCTCAGGAGCTGCTTCGCCTCCACCGGGGTCAGCGGTTCGACCTCCTGTCGTGCAGGATTGGAGACCACGACGAGCTTCGCCACGTTCCTCGGGACGAGGTCCTCGCGCATTGCGTGCTGGAGTGCCGAGCGGATGATCGCGTGGATCTGCTTGACCGTGGCCGCGCTCTTGCCTTCGCGGCTCTTCGCGCCGAGGAACTCCCGCAGATCTGATGCGGTCAGCTGACCCAGCGGCTTGGAGCCAAGTGCGGGGACGATGTGGTTCCGGATGTAGCCCTCGTACGTCTGATAGGTCGCCGGGCTCAGCCGCGGTTCCTGGACGTCGCGCATCCAGGACTCCAGGAAAGCCTTCACAGTGAGCCGCCCAGGGGTCGCGGCGATGCCCGACCGAGACGATTCCTGCATCTTCGCCAGCTTCGCACTGACCTCCTTACGGGTCTTCCCGTACGCCGTCTTCCGCCGACGAGTGCCGTCCGGGGTCAGGACGTACGCCGCACCAGCCCACCGGCCGTCCTTGCGCCGATAGATGCTGCCCTCACCGTTCGCGCGGCTCATGCGACCACAGGGGCCGGTTCGAGGCTCTCGACGTACGCGAGAAGATCAGCGGCCTTGACCAGGCGGGAGCGACCGAGCTTGACGCTGGGCAGCTCGCCGCAGCGCATCAGGTCGTACACACGGGTCTTCGAGACGCTGAGCCGATCAGCGACCTCGTCAGCGGTGAAGCAGAGCTTCTCCATGATTCTTTCCTTTCTCGTGGAGTCGACGGGCGGCGCAGCGAGAGTCCTTCCACTCGCGTGCTGCGTCGGCGGCGGAGCGGGCGAGCTCGGCATCGCCGGGAGTGAGCCAGCCCTGTCCGACGAAGCGGAACTCATTGATCACGACGGTGTGCTCGGTGACGTCGAACGAGTCAGCGGTCCCCGAAGAGCCTGCGGACGTCTCGAGCCGTTCGCGGTCGCGGTGGTACTTGCGCCGCACATCGCGGAGAGTGCCGAGGGTCGTGGAGAACCGGCGGGACTTGCTCGCGAAGTGACCGCGGAAGCCGAAGGCATCAGCCCACTTCCCGAGCAGCGCGTAGGGGCTCGCGAATCCGTCGGCGAGGAGCGCCCGCCCACACAGCTCGAGGCAGGTCTCCCGCAGGCGCTTGAGGTGCCGATTCGGTGCGCCCTCCGCTGCGACATCACCAGCCGCCTTGGTGGCGTACTTGGCGAGGTAAGCCGCAACCATCTCGGGGGAGACGTCGCCACCATCGTCTGTGTGTCGCTGGACGGGGCGCGCATCGACCTGACGGCCGAAGCGGAGAGTACGAGCGCAGTCATTGCCGTCGACCGGCGCTGAATCGACCTCAACGCCCTGCGCGGCTTCGAGACAGCGCTCAGCAAGCCACGAGGCGGGGGCGTCGATTGCGGGGGAGGGGAAGGGCTCCTGGTCCGTCGGAGCCCCATCGAGCCGGACAAGTGCATGCAGGTGGATCGCGCCGCGCTTCTGGTACTCGCCGACCTTGGCGAACTGCACGCGGAGGAGATCCCTCGAGGCCTTCTCGCTCATGCCGAGATGAGTCGCGACCAGACGGCGCAGGCGGATCGTGAAGCGCCGCCAGAGTTCGGGGCAGTGCCACTGCCAGACGGTCTGCCCCTCGTAGTCGTAGCAGTCCGGGCACAGTGGCTGCCCGATCCGGGCGTCGTCGGCATCGTGGTGCTCGGTGCAGCGGCGAGGGCGACCGTGCTCGCACAGGCCCGGCGCAGCGTTGACGGTGCACTGCCGAGGCTGAGCACCGGGACGAGTCGACGAGTGCACAGTGCCGAACGACGGTGCGGTCAGAGTGAGGAACACCAGCGGGTGCGTGGAGACGCTCTCCGGGACCCCCTTGTCCCCGCCGGAGACCCCTGCGGAGAGGAGGTGCCACATGTCGCCCTGGTACTCATGAGAGCACGAGGGGCAGCGGGAGGCCCGCCGGTTGCCGCAGCGGACGTAGAGAACGCTGTCAGGGAGGTCGCGGCTGTCGAACGTGTGGAGGTGCTGGCCGGACCTGCGATCGAAGGTGCGCGCCTGACCGAAGAGGCGCACCGGGCGGGAGCAGAACCCGGTCGAGGCGGCCTGCTTGGACCAGTCCTCGAAGCCGTCGGAGAGCATCCGTGTCAGTGCGGTGGGATCCTCGACGTCGAGGGTGTAGAGTTCGGGGTCGATCACGATGCGGCTCCCTCCGAATCCGACTTGCTCCGAGCGCGAGCCCGTGAACTCCGAGGCTTCTCCGTGGGCTCCGGGACGACGACGGGGATCGTCGACGGGGCAGGGAACTGCTCGGCCGCTGCCCGGATCAGGTCGTCATCGACGAACGCAGCGCGCACGCGCATCGGCTCCGAGCCGTCTTCCGGGACCACATAGCCGATGCCCGGAGAGGCGAGCGGAATCTTGTGACAGAGGGCCCCAGATGCCACTGCACCGTCACCAAGGACCATCGAGGTCTCCTCGCGATCCCGCAGACGAAGCCCGACCATCTGGGTGAACAGGCCGCGGTTGGGGATCGTCTCCTTCCGGGGATCCTGGAGGCAGGCAACCACGGTGTAGCCGACGGCGCGCCCCTGGGAGCAGAGCAGCGACATCGCGGTGCGAGCGCGGCTCTTGAGGTCGCGGTCCTCGATGTACGACGTCAGCGCGGCCACCTCGTCGATCAGCACGACGACCAGCGGTTCATCGGCACTCGCGGTGTGCTGGCGGGTATGACCGGCCATCCGTTCGAGGCGAGCACTCATCGCCTCGACGGCGTCCTCGAGCACCACCACGGCTTCAGCAGGCGTCACGGCGTAGCGGGTGAACAGATCCTTGCCCATTCCCAGCTCGACGCCGCCCTTGAGGTCGATCCCGTGTACCTGTGCTTCGCCGCGAGCGATGGCGGGAGCGAGGCCGATGGTGACGCCCCAGACGAGCGATGCCTTCCCGGAGCCCGAGGAACCGGCCACGAGGGTGTGTGTGCCCGCGATGCGGAGCCACCAGTCATCGTCCGTTGTGTCGACCCCCATCCACACCGAGCACCCGTCCCACGGCTCTCCAGCATCGGAGAGGCCACGGTTCACGGTCTCGGCGAGGGCATCGCCGAACGTGAAGATCAGCGTGGGGGAGAGGTCTCCCGTCACGCGAATGTCCGTGGCGCCTGCCGTCGTGCGGAGGCGGTCCGCGACCTTCTGGAAGTCCTCAACGGTCTGGCCAGTGAGCAGTCCGGGCACGACGGCGAGCTCGTTGCGAGTCCACCGCCTACTCACGATGGTGGGGCAGACAAGGCGCTTCTGCCCCTCACGATCAATGCTGGACGATGCCAGCCCGCACTCCTCCATGAGCAGCGGCCATGACTCGAGCAGGTCGAGCCACACGGACCGGCGCGTCAAAGGGTGCGAGATAGCCCGGTAGTACGTGTGGGGCTGGAACCGGGCCCAGAGTGCGAAGTACAGCGCGATGGCTCCGACGACGGCGAAGGGCTTCCAGCTCCCGAGCAGGTCGGCCGAGAGCCAGGTGAACATCGCGACGACGAACCAGAACCGGTGGAACCAGCGCACGTGACCCCAGAGGCCCGTGAGAATCCACCGCAGCTCGGCGAGGCCGAAGCGGAAGGCGAGGGAGGCGGTGTGCATGGCTCACGCACCCCCGAACGCCAGCTGCCAGCCGAGCGGGATGATCTGCCAAAGCAGGATCCCGATCGCTGCGACGTTGAGCAGACCCATCGCCTTCCGCTCCATGATCACGCCGCCTCGGTGCTCGAGGTGCGAGCGGAAGCCTTCGCCTCGGCGAAGCCCGTGGCCCTCAGCGAGTACGCGATCTTCGGGAAGTTCCCGTTCTGGTCGACGTACGGGGTGAGGGTGAGCCCCTCGAAGGCGACGGCGCGGAAGGGACCTGTGGCCGGCCCCTTGGGCGGCACCGGCTGGTGATCGGAGGAGACCTTCACGGTCACCTCGGCCTGACCCTTCCGGCTCTCGGGATCCGGATCCAGAACCCGGACCTGCCAGACGCGCTGGCCAGAGACCTTGTCGCGCACCTGGGGGTCGACCTCGCCGGCCCTCTTCTTGTCGAAGTCCTCGGCGGCGGTGACCTCGCCGATCATGTACGCGCCCTGGGGGAACACGTCCTCCATCTGGACGGGGAAACGAGTCTGTACAGCCATGGTTGGCCTCCTTGGGTTGGGATCAACTGCCCGACCAGTAGACACATGACACTTGACGAACGTCAAGTGACAATGTGAGGGCATGCGTATGATGAGTGCATGAGCCAGCCGTACATCGCTACCAACGCGCAGGTCGGAGACGCCTTCAACCTGCCCGAGCCGATCCGCGATTTGGCGGAGAAGCTGAGGTTGCGTGCGCTTGAGACGAGCCACGAAGCAAGAGAGGAGCTCGAGGCGGGCCAGCGCGACGAGCTGTTCCTGCTGGCGTCTCTCGGGTTCGCGAACGAGGCCGAGCGCGAAGCCAAGGACCTCCGGACGCTCCTGACGGCCTATGCTCACGCGGTCGCGAGCGAGCGGCCCAGCCTTCAGGAGGTGGCGAGCTGGCAACGAGTCACCCCGGGGAACCTGCGGCGAAGGTACTCGCCAATCCACGTAGACGCTGTCAAGTCCCTCCTGGGCGACCGAGTGTCCTTTGACCTGGTCGAGACCGCCTTTGCATCAGTCGATGATGAGATGCTGCGTGATCGGAACGACCAGGCTCGGAATGACTACCGCATGCGTGCGGATATCCGCAGCGCATTCACGACGTTCATTGATGAGACTGCCGATGTGCTGCACGGGGAAGGGTGGCGAGGTCGCACGTTGGTCGAGTCTCGCTTCGACCCGAATCCGCTGCGCGGATACACGGGGGTAAGCGCGCTAAGCGTGGAAACCAAGAGAGCGCTGACAGATGTCTCGCCTAACCTTATGGAACACGCACTGTCCCGCCTCAGCGACGACCACGCAAAATACTTTGAGTTCGAACGGCATGCCGTGGAGCAGGCTGGTGTTGTCCCGCGGGCCTGATCGCTACCGTTCCGAAGATCGAGAAGGTCGCCTGATCGTGGAACGGTGTGCAGGAGCGATATCAGCCGGCGAAGGAGTCTTCCACGACGGCATCCGCAGCGCGTGCGACGGCGGCAAGTCGGCCTTGGCGTAACGCGTCCACAGGCGACTCGTCGTCGAGCCACGGGTTGGCCCCCGTGAACCATGTGCGTGCGACTGCCTCGCCCTCGGCCTCAGAGACCGTGCACCAGGCGGAGTAGGCAGCGCGAAGACGTCGTTCGCTTGCTGGACCCGGGGCTGCTGATCCCGCTACCCACGCATGAGCATGCTGAGGACCTCTGGATCCGGCTAGGGCCGAAACCAGCGTGGGTCCAAGACGCGCGTTGAGCCTCCTGGTGCACTCGCGGAGCTCGATGCTCAGGCCGGAGGGCTCAAGAGTCGAACTCGGCTCCCCGCCATGTCTGGTGAACGTTTGACCTGCCTCAGAGGACCCCACTGATGTGCTCCTTCCAGAGGACCTTGGTCAAGGAGGCTACCTCGAAGGCTTCCGGGCGCGCCGTCGGGCAGAAGCGAAGGCGCTTTCTCTGGGCGGAGCGCCCCTCGCCGGCCGCCGCCAGGGGGTAAATATCGGACTTGCTGCCGTGAAGGTTCCCGACACACGAGCCCCGTCAGCTCCGCCCCACTACCATCAACCGCATAGCTGCACCATCGCAGTGGTGTCAGAAGCTGACCTCGGGAGTTCCTTCCGGACGTCAGGGCCCGAGGTCAGCGCCCGCAATTCCACTGGAGGTCTCGACGTCGAGTACTGGCTCGTGAGAACTTTCCCTACTCCTTCAAGGGGCGGCTCCGCCGCCCGCCGTGAGTGGCACATGATCGCTTCCGGTCCTCGCTTCGCTGCGGGCCTCAGCGCTCACCGTGCCACTC
>NZ_JALXKT010000026.1:0-42127 GCF_025144775.1 Brachybacterium sp. p3-SID957
GGCCCCTCGGGTGCAGGTCGGATCAGCCGTTGAGCTTGTCCGAGCCGGCGACGTAGCCGATCTTGGTCCAGTCCGGGCTCTCGAAGCCCCAGGCGCCGTAGTTGGCGAGATCCGGGTGCTGGACGTAGAAGTCGTAGGACTGCCACAGCGGGATCACACCGGCGGCCTCCCACAGGTGAGCGTCGGCCTCGTTCATCAGCTCCAGGCGCTTGGCGGGATCGGTCTCCACCGCGGCCTGGTCCAGCAGGGGATCGGCCTCGGGGGCGGGGACCTTGCCGAAGTTCTGCTCGCCGTCGGTCTTCCAGATGGAGTCACCGGAGGACAGGAACGGGTTGCCGACCCAGCCGAACAGGGTCAGGTCGAACTCGCCGGGGATGACGTACTTGGAGAACAGATCCGTCGGCGGAACCTTCTGGACCTTCATGGTGATGCCCACGGCTGCGAGGGCCTCCTGGACCACGGGCACCACGGCCTCGTTGGTCTTGGAGCCGTCGTTGTACACGTAGGTGATCTCGATCGGCTTGCCGTCCTTGGAGTAGACGTCGCCCTCCATCGTGTAGCCGGCGTCCTCCAGGAGCTTCTTGGCGGCCTCGGGATCGTGCTTGCCCAGATCGCCGGCGTTGTCCTGGTAGCCCTCCTGGTTGGTCATCAGCAGGTGGTTGTTCAGCGGCTCGGTGTTCTCCGGGTACGGCATGGTGGAGTTGACCGAGAGGAACACCTCCTCGCGATCGATGGCCCGGAAGATGGCCTGGCGCACGGCCTGGTCCGCCAGCGGGCGGCCCTCGGTGGCGTTCAGCGTGATGTGGGTCCAGTTCGGGCCGGCGGCCCTGCGCAGCACGGCACCGTTGTCGATCAGCGGCTCCACCACGGAATAGGTGGCGGGGACGGTGGTCTGGATGACGTCCAGCTGGCCGTTCTGGAAGCTGGTGGCGGTGGCCGCCGGGTCCTCGATGGTGGTGAACAGCACCTGGGACAGCAGGCCCTTGTCGCCCCACCAGTTCTCGTCCTGCTCGAGCAGCACGGTCTTGTTGGCGGCGTCGATCTTGCCGATCTTGTAGGGGCCGGCGGTGACCAGGGGCTCCGCCTGCCAGCTGTTGTTGAACGCCTCGGCGGACTCGGCGAGCGAGTCCGGCATGACGGCGGCGAGTCCGATCCAGTCCGCGTACTTCTCCTTGAAGGTGATCACGGCGGTGAGGTCATTGTCGCCCTGCTCGATCTTCTCGACCTTGTCGTAGCCCGAGGACGACGCGATGGCGTACTCCTCCTGGGAGCCGTTCATGATGTTGAAGACGTTCTCGATCGACTTGTAGTCGATCGGGGTGCCGTCGGACCAGGTCATGCCCTCGGTGAGCTCGATCTCCATGACCTGAGGGTCCTCGGAGGTGAGCTCGATGCGCTTGGCGTAGTGCGGATTGGGCGTCACCTCGCCCGCGGCGCTGTACTGGTAGAGGCTCGGGTAGATCGCACCCATCATGTCGGTGGTGTTGCGCTCGTTGCCATCGGAGTGGAACGTGTTCCAGTTCGCGGGGAACGCATTGTTGGCCAGGCGCAGCACGCCGCCCTCGCCCAGCTCGTCGCGCTCCTTGGCGTTGATGTCGTTCTGATCCGACGCGATCTGGTCGTCGCCACCACCGCCGCCGTCAGAGCCGCCATTGCCGCCGGAACCGCCGCCCTCGCCGGTGTCCTGGCTGCAGGCCGCCAGCGCCGTCACGGTCACTGCCGACAGGGCGGTCGCCCCCAGCATGGAACGTCGCGTCAATCGCATGTGGATCTCCTTCGCTCACGGGTACCGAGATCTTCGGGCCCGCTCGATGTATCGAGCCGTGCCGCGGGGACCGGCCGTGACCACCATGGCCACGCCCTCGCGCGCGGTGGAGTCAGTCTAAGGACGTGGTGACGCTCGACACGCCTTCGGGCTCCCCCTGTTACCGCTTTGCAACACTGCAGGTCTCGGTGCTTTCGGCTTCCGACCCCCGCCGGGGATGACGAAGGGGCGGCCCTCTCGTGCGCCGCCCCTGCGTCGATGCTGTCAGTTCGTCGCGTGCGAACCGCCGGCGTCCCTGTTCTGGGGATCCACGGCAGGCGCGTCGTCGTCCGCGTCGAGATCCTCCGCACCCTCGAACGCCTGGCGGTCGATCACCTGGCGACGGCGCTGTCGGGCCTTCTCGGGGTCCGGGATCGGCACCGCGGCCAGCAGCTCCCTGCTGTACTCGTGCTGCGGATGGGCGAACACCTCGTCGGTGTCCCCCAGCTCCACGATCTTCCCCCGGCGCATCACGGCGATGCGATCGGAGATGTGGCGCACCACCGACAGGTCGTGGGAGACGAACAGGAAGCTCACGCCCAGGCGGGCCTTGAGGTCGGCCAGCATGGCCAGCACTCCGGCCTGCACCGTCACGTCCAGCGCGGAGGTGGGCTCGTCCAGCACGATCAGCTTCGGGTCGCAGGCCAGGGCACGGGCCACGCCCACGCGCTGGCGCTGGCCACCGGAGAACTCGGTGGGGAACCGGGCCGCGTGCTCGGGCAGCAGGCCCACCATGCTGAGCAGCCAGTCCACGCGCTCGTTCATGCGCTTCTCGCTGTAGCGCTGAACCCGCATGGGCTCTTTGATGATGTCCGCGATCGGCATGCGGGGGTCCAGGGAGGCCATCGGGTCCTGGAACACGATCGAGACATCCGCCCGCATGGCGGCCCTCTCCTGACGGGAGAGGTTCCCGGTCTCCTTGCCGGCGATCTTGATCGATCCCTGCTGCGGTGCGCGCAGCTGCATGATCTCCATCAGGGTGGTGGTCTTGCCGCAGCCTGATTCACCCACCAGGGCAAGGCACTCGCCCTCGCGGATGTCGAAGGAGATGCCGTCCACCGCACGCTGCTCCCCCACCTTCCGGCGCACCAGTGCGCCCTTGGTGATGGGGTAGATGCGGTGCAGGTCGGTGACCTCGAGGACCTTCGGGCGCTCCTCGCGCGGAGCCTTCGGCCCGGCGCTCTCCACGATCTTGGCCAGGTCCAGCATCGCCGAGCCGGCCACGGCGTCGGTCTCGTCCGCACCGGACAGGTCCACGCGCGGCACCGCAGAGAGCAGGCTGCGGGTGTACTCCGCGCGGGGGCGGTAGAAGATCTCGTCGACCCCGCCGGTCTCCACCATCCGCGCTTCCTTCATCACCAGCACGCGGTCGGCGAAGCCGGCCACCACGCCCATGTCGTGGGTGATCAGCACGGTGGCGGCACCCAGCATCTCCTGGGCGCTCTTGAGCAGCTCCATCACCTGCGCCTGGATGGTGACGTCCAGAGCGGTCGTGGGCTCGTCGGCGATGATCAGCTCGGGCTCGTTGGCGATGGCCATGGCGATCATGGCGCGCTGGCGCATGCCGCCGGAGAACTCGTGAGGGTACTGCTTCGCGCGGCGCTGCGGCTCGGGGATACCCACGGCATCCAGCAGTTCGACGGCCCGGCGATGGGCCTTGTCGGCGCTCACGCTCGGGTGGTGGATGCGCACCACCTCCGCGATTTGCCGTCCGATCTGGTACACGGGGGTCAGGGCCGACAGCGGGTCCTGGAAGATCATCGAGATGGTGTTGCCGCGCAGCGTGGACAGCTGCTTGTCGTCCATCGTGAACAGCTTCTTGCCCATCAGATCGATCTCACCGCTGATGGAGGCGCTCTTGGGGAGCAGCCCCATCACGGCCAGGGAGCTGACCGACTTACCGGAGCCGGACTCACCGACGATCGCGAGCGCCTCGCCCTGATGCACCTCGTAGCTGAGGTCCTGCACCGCCTGCACGGTGCCGTACTCGGAGGGGAAGGTGACGCTGAGGTCCCTCACGGACAGGATCGGATCAGACATTCGGCTCCCCCTCAGAGACGGCTCGAGCCGCTGGTCGGGTCGAGGGCGTCGCGCAGCGCTTCACCCATGAGGTTGATGGAGATCACCAGGGCGGCGAGCACGGCCGCAGGCGGGATCCAGGTGTACGGGGCCGAGATGTTGTAGTCCTGGAGCACCGTGCCCAGGGACACCTGCGGGTACTGGATGCCGAAGCCGATGAACGACAGGCCCGTCTCACCGAGGATCGCGGCACTCACGCCCAGCGTGGTGTCGATGATGATCCAGCTGGCGATGTTGGGAATGATGTGCCGCACCATCGTGACGATGGGGTTCACCCCCATGAACTTCGCAGCTTCCACGTACTCGGTGCGCACCAGCTGCTGGGTCATCGCGCGCAGCACACGGGCGGTGAGCATCCACGCGAACAGGGCCAGCAGCGGGATCATCCACAGCCACGAGGCACGCTGCAGCACCGGACTGAACAGCATCAGCAGCAGCAGCGAGGGGATCACCAGGAACAGGTTGATCAGGTTCACCAGGGCCCCGTCGCCGATGGCGCCCCACTTCCCCTTGCCGCCGATGTAACCGGCGGTGATGCCCACGATCAGGGCGAGGAAGGTGGTGAGCACGGCGGTTCCCAGGCCGATCACCATGGAGATCCGCAGGCCCTGCATGGTGCGGGCGAAGATGTCCAGCCCGTTCTCGTTAACCCCGAACCAGTGGTACTGGGTGGGGCCGGTGAGGGAGTTGCGCAGGTCCCTCTCGAAGGGGCCGTACTGGTAGAACATCGGAGCGAAGATCGCCATCAGGACGAGCACCGCGAAGATGATCATGCCGATCCATGCGCTGCGGTTGCGCAGGAAGCGCCTGCGCAACAGCTCCCCGCGGCTCATGGACTCGATCGCGGGCCCGTCCTGGGCCGGTACCGCGTCCTCCTGGAGGTTCGGATCATCGAGCGCCGATCCGAGCACGGGGTTCGCATCGGGATCGGAGCGCCTGCGCAGCTCGGAGGCGTCTTCGGTCGAGCGGATGTCGCCGGGGTTCGTCATCGTCTCACCGGATCCTCGGGTCGAGCGCACCCTGCAGGATGTCTGCGAGCGTGGCGGAGAGCAGGGTCAGGATCGCGGTGTACAGCACCACGCCCGCTGTGCCGTTGACATCGGCCATGCCGATGGAGGAGACGGCGAAGCGGCCCACGCCCTGCCAGTTGAACATCAGTTCCACGAACAGCGAGCCGGTGAAGGCTGCACCCACCGCGAAGGCGAAGTACTGGCCCATCGGGATCAGCGCCATGCGCAGGCCGTGGCGGTTCATCGCCTGGCCGCGGGTGAGCCCCTTGGCGCGGGCGGTGCGCAGGTAGTCACTGCCGAGCACGTCCAGCGTGGTCACCTTCATGTAGCGGGAGTAGGAGGCCGCAGCGGTCAGGGACAGCACGATGGTGGGCATCACCAGGGCTTCGATCTGGTACTTCCAGGAAGCCCAGGAACCCTCAGGAAGCAGGGGGTTGATGGGGTTGATGGCCGGCAGGCCCCAGCCGGTGGCGTCCATGATGCCCTGGTTGGTCTGCTGCACGATCAGGATGATGACCGGGGTGGGCAGGGACAGGATGAAGAAGGCCAGCAGGGTGGTGAGGCGGTCGCCGATGGAGTCACGGGCCACGGCGGCGACCATGCCCAGCAGCACACCGGCGACGGTGCCGATGATGGTGCCCAGGATCACCAGGCGCAGGCTGATGGGGATGCGGTTCGCCAGTTCGTCCACCACCGGGACCATCGACTTGTTGGTGCCGGTGGTGACACCGAGGTCACCTCGCACCAGGCCGCCGAGCCAACGGGCGTACCGCTCCATCAGAGGGGTGTCCGGGTTGACGTTGCGGACGTTGAGGTAGTGCTGCGCCGTCTCATACGGCACGGGCTCGGTGGCGATCGGCGGGTACAGCACTTCCTGCGGGTTCATCAGGGCGGCCGCCAGCAGGTAGGCGAAGCTCGTCGCCAGGAACGCCAGGATCACGTACGTGAGCACTCGGATCGCGACGAATCTAGCCACGTCGTCTCCTCACCATGCTGTCCACCATCCGTTTCGTTCCTCTCCATGCTGTCGACGCGGCGATGCGGATCCCCGCATCGGCCCCGTGGGTATGACGCGCTGGAACCCCCGACGGACGCCGACCATTTCCCCGTGGCGGGCGCGCCCTGGAGGACGTTTGCCACGATCCCACAGCTGTTTCCGTCGACTGCGTACTCGCGGTGCGCTCCGGCGTGCCGGACTGACGCATCCGGCAACGATAGCCCCTGACACGATAATGCCTTGACAGAGGCCGCGATCACTTAGGAACTGGACGACAGGGCACTCCCGTGCCTGTCGGGCCCGCCCATGCGCGAAGTTATGCTCGAATCGTGACCTTTCTGCATCTGCTCGCGGTCCTGGTCGGCATCGTGGTGGCGGTGGTGGCCGCCGATCTGCTGCGCCACGCGAACGTCGGCACCTGGCCGATCGGTGTCGTGATCCTGGTGCTGATCCTGGTGACGGGCTGGACCTACAGTGCCTGGCTCGCCGCCCTCACCCTGGGCCTGGCCGCAGGCTTCGCGGCGACCGCCGGACTGGACCTGGTGCGGTCGGTGGCGCGGGGCAGACGCGAGCGGTCCGAGTCCCGGCGCACGCGCCAGGAGGAGCGAGCACGGCAGCTGGAGAAGCTGAAGCCGGGCACGCACAGCCACCGGACGATCCTGTGAACACGCCGCGGCCACGCGATCTCGTGAGCGCGCTGCGGCCGCGCCGGTCCTTCCTCGCCGGGGCGGGAATGCTGGGAGCGGCCACTGCTCTGGCCGCATGCACCGGCGACTCCCCCTCCCCCAGCTCCCCCACCGTGCAGGGTCCCACAGCGACTCCCCTGCCGGACGTGGCCTGGGACCGCGCCGACCACGCGAACGTCCCTGACGGGGGAACACTGCGCCTTGCGGTGCGGCGACTGCCGGAGAACTGGAACTCGCATCATCGGGCCGGCGCCGTCTCCGAGCTGGACCTGCTGCGCGCACCCCTGGGGCTGGGGGCGGAGATCACCGCGCAGGGCACGGACCCCCATCCTGACTACATCGAGAGCGCCCAGGTCACCGCGGAGCAGCCGCAGACGGTCAGCTTCCGCTACAATCCCGCGGCGGTCTGGGAGGACGGCAGTCCCATCACCGTCGCCGATCTCATCTCCCGCTGGAGAGCGAACAACGGCAGCGATCCGCAGTTCGAGGTGGCCAGCACCGTGGGCTGGGATCAGATCCACTCCATCGAGCAGACCGATGACGAGTTCACCGGGCAGATGGTGTTCACCTCGCCCTTCGCGGACTGGGTCACCGTGCTGCACCCGGATGTGCCCGCCTCCGTGACCTCGACCCCCCAGGCCTTCAACCAGGCCCACGCCTCCACGCCCACGCCGTCGCGGGGTCCGTTCCGCGTCGACTCGATCGATGAGGGCACCGGGATGGTGGCGATGGTGCGCAACGAGAACTGGTGGGGCAGGGCGCCGCGGCTCGAGCGGATCGTCGTCTCAGCGCTGGACCCCTCCCAGGCGCCCCAGGCCTTCGTCTCCGGGCATCTCGACGTCCTCGAGGTCTCCACCGCCCAGCAGCTGGAGCTGGTGCGTGGGCGCCGGGACGCGACGATCCGCCGCGCGGGCGGCACGTCCTGGACGCACCTGACGCTGAACGTGGAGGGGCCCGAGGCGCGACTGGCCGATCCGGTGGTGCGGGAGGCCATCGCTCGCGGCATCGACCGCGAGGCGATCGCTCGCGCCGCCCTGCAGCCGCTGGGGGCGCCCGTGGTGCTGATGGACAACCTGGTGCATCTGCCCGGGCATGACGGCTACGCGGACTCCTTCGGCTCCCTCGCGCACGATCCCGAGGCCGCTGCATCGCTGCTGGAGGAGGCCGGGTGGCGCATGGAGGGGCAGCGCCGGGTGCGGGACGGCGAGGCGCTGGCGATCGTGCTGGTGGTGCCCGCGCAGTCACCGTCGCTCGCTGAGCGGGCGTCCCTGGTGCAGGCGGATCTGTCCGGGCTGGGGTTCGAGGTCGAGGTGCGCGAGGTGCCCGCCGAGACGTTCTTCGCCGAGCATCTGGCCCAGGGGGCGTTCGACGCGACGACGTTCGCGTGGGCCGCCACCCGATTCCCGGGCACTTCGACGGCCGCGATCGCCTATCCGCTGGATTCCGGTCAGAACTTCACCGGGATGGCCGATGAGCGCATCGGACCGGTGCTCGAGGAGATGGCGGCCGCCCAGGAGCTGTCCGAGCGGACGCGCCTGGCCAACGAGTTCTCCGCGATCCTGGCGGAGACCTTCACGGTGATCCCGCTGTTCGTGATGCCGGAGGTGTGGGCGGTGCGCGAGGGCGTGCTGAACCTGGGGCCGTCGACCGTGGAGCGCATGGACTGGACCGCGGTGGGTCTGCGCCGCTGACGCTCAAAGGGGCAGTGCGAGCACGGCAGCGCCGAGATCCCCAGCGGCGGCACCCGAACGGCTCGCAGCTCCACCAGCATCGCCCGCGGCTCCACCAGCATCGCCCGCGGCGCCATCGGCATCGCCCGCGGGTTCGCGCAGCACCAGTGCCTCTGCCCGGGCATAGGGCGTGAGCCTCCTGCCGGGCAGCACGTCCACGAGCAGCCGTCCGTCCTCGGCGCGCCGCCAGGTGCCGGGCTGGACCAGCAGCGCACGGCGGCCCCGTCGGCCCCGGAACATGCCGGGATCCTCACCCAGCTCCACGCGGATCGGCTCGGCCTCCACGCCGGGCAGCAGCTGTCGCACGAACAGGTGGTACCCCACCAGTGCCCCCACGGGAGTGCCGGGCAGATGGATCACGGGCGTGCCGCCGGGCAGTCGACCGCGGCCCTGGGGGCCACCGGGGCGCAGCGCCAGGTGCACCAGCTCGGAGGTCCCCGCTCCCTGCTGCCCCAGTGCTGCGCGCACCACGTCGAAGGCACCCTGGCCGATCCCACCGGTGGTGATCACCAGATCACAGTCGGGCTCGATCTCGCGCAGCAGCTCCCTCAGGGATGCGGGGTCGTCCCCGGTGTGCCAGGCGCGGGCGCGGGCACCGTCGGCCTCCAGGGCGCTGACGAGCATCAGGCCGTTCGACTCGCGCACCATGCCCGGGGCGGGGCCGCCGGTGGCGGCCAGCTCGTCGCCGGTGACCACGACGCCCACCCGCACCGGCGCCAGCACCGGGAGGGTCGCGAGGCCGAGGGACCGCGCCACCCCGATCAGCCCCGCCCCCACCGGGCGTCCCGCTCCGGCCAGCAGGTCCCCGCGCACGGCCTCCTCACCACGGGCGCGGATGTGCCGCTGCGGGGGTGGCAGCTGCTCCAGGGTGATGGTGACGCTGCCCGGCGCAGCCCCGAAGGGGTCCGCGTCCGTGGCCTCGACCTCCACCACTGCATCGGCTCCGGCGGGAACGGGGGCTCCGGTCATGATCCGCATGGCCACGCCTGCCGGCAGCTCGGGGGTGGCACCCGGGCGGGCAGGCAGGTCGGCGGCCACCGGCAGACGGGTGCTGCCGGGCGCGTCCAGATCCGCCCGGCGCACCGCGAAGCCGTCCATCGCCGACAGCGGCACCGTCGGGACGTCCTCCGGGCTGGTGACCGGGCCGGCCAGCACCCGGCCCCGCGCCTCGGTGAGCGGCACGTCCTGGACACCGGGGGCGAGGGAGACCTGTGCGCGCAGCGTGGCACGCCAGGTCCAGACGTCGATCAAGTGTCCGCTCATCGCTCCATCATGCACCGGGGCGGTGGGTGCATGATGGTGGTATGCGCGCGATCACCTACGACCGGTTCGGCAGCCCCGACGTCCTCACCCTGGTCACCGACGCCCCGCAGCCCGAGCCGGCCGAGGGCGAGGTGCTCGTGCAGGTCACCCACGTGGGCCTCAATCCCCTGGACCACAAGATCCGCGATGGCTCCTCGCGCCTCGCCTCCCTGGTGGAGCTGCCGGCCGGCACCGGCCGCGAGATGGCCGGCACCGTGATCGGCGGCGGGCCGGATCTGGACGACTACGAGCTGGGGTCGCGCGGGCTCGCACCCGGCACCCGCGTTTTCGGGATGCGCCCGCCCGGGGACCTGAGAGGCACGGCCTGCGAGATCATCGCGATCGCGGCAGATGCCCTCTCTCCCGTCCCCACCGAGGTGGAGGCGGAGGACCTGCCGCGGTGGGCGGGTCTGGCGCTGGTGGGGCTGACCGCCATCGCCGCAGTGGACGACGCGGCAGAGGTGTCCGCTGGGCAGACGGTGCTGATCCACGGCGGCACCGGCGGCGTGGGCCAGATGCTGATCCCGATGGCGCTCGAGGCGGGCGCAGCCACGGTGTGGGCCACCGGCCGCGCGGCCAACGCCGAGCGCATCCGGGAGCTGGGTGGTGAGCCCATCGCGTACGACGAGGCGGACTGGCAGCAGGAGATCGACCGCGCCACCGGCGGCCGCGGGGTGGACGTGGTGCTGGACACCCACTACCACTCCACCTTCCTTCCCAGCCTGGACCACGTGGCACCCGGGGGCCGGGTGGTGCCGCTGCCCACCCTCGCGGATCTCACCCCGGCACGGGAGCGGGGCATCACCGCAGTGATCCCCGAGATCACGGTGACCCGGCAGCGCCTCGACCGACTGGTCATCGGACTGCGGGAGGGCCACTACCGACTGGAGGTGTCCCAGGTGCTTCCGCTGGAGCAGATCGCCCGCGCCCACGAACTGCTGGAGGGCGGCCATACCCGCGGCAAGATCGTGCTGGACCTGAACGCCTGATGCCCCCTCGCCCGGCCGCGAGCCGGTAGGGTCGCTGACATGCCTGCGCCCTCCGCCAACGATGCCGACGCGCAGGCCGATGACGCCGTGCGGGCACTGGAGCCGCTGCTGCGCCCCGAGGGGTGGACGCTGCTGAACACCCTGCCCCCGTACCGGGAGAAGGACGCCCTGCGCCTGGGCGCCACGCTGCGCGAGGCCGGGCACGACCCCGCCCTGGTCTCCGCCGCGCTCACCCAGTCCCGGCTGCGCGCCCGCGCCACCGAGAAGTTCGGGGAGTTCGCCGCCTCGATGCTCTTCACCCCGAACGGTCTGGAGCAGGCGACCCGGCTGCCGGTGGCAGCCCTGCACGCCGAGCGCTTCGCGAAGGCCGGGGTGGGCTCCGTGGCCGATCTGGGCTGCGGGATCGGCGGGGACTCGATGGCCCTGGCCGGCCTGGGCATGGACGTGCTGGCCGTGGACCGCGATCCGGCCACGGTGGCCGTGGCCACCGTGAACCTGCGCCCCTTCCCCAACGCACGGGTGCGGCTGGGCCGCGCCGAGGGCCACGACCCCACGCAGACCGAGGGCATCTGGCTGGATCCCGCTCGGCGAGCCGTCTCCGGTCGCGGCACCCGGCGCCTGCACGACCCGGAGGAGTACGAGCCGCCGCTGTCGGCCGTGATCGAGCTGGCCGCCCGGCTGGGGAGTCTGCACGGCGGCACGACGCTCGAGGGGCCCTGCGCACCGAGCGGCGACGGGGGGTCGCGCGTGCGCTTCGGCGCTCTGGGCGCGAAGCTCGGACCCGCGATCGACCGGGAGCTGCTGCCGGTCGGCACCGAGACCCAATGGCTGTCCTGGCACGGCCAGGTGCTGGAGGCCACCTGCTGGTTCGGGCCCTTGGCCACGCCCGGCACCCCCACCAGCGCTCTGGTGGTGGACCGCGACGGTGCGCACCTGCTCACGGCGCGCACTCATGGTGCAGGCCCGGCGCGCAGTCATGGCGCCGGAGCCAACGGCGACGAGAGCGACGAGAGCGTCAGCCCACCTGCGGTTGCGGGTGCGGGCGATCGCGCCGACAGCGGCCAGGTGCCCGGGGATCCGCAGCCCGGCCCGCTGGGCGACCACCTCTACGAGCCCGACGGAGCGGTGATCCGGGCCGGCCTCATCGGCCGCCTGGCCCGAGACCTCGATGCGCACACCCTGGATCCCACGATCGCGTACCTGACCGGCGACGTGCGCACCACCACCCCCTTCGCGCGCGGGTACGCGGTGCGGGACGTGATGCCGTTCGGCCTCAAGCGCCTCACCTCGTACCTCAAGGAGCACCGCCTGGGGGTGCTGGAGATCAAGAAGCGCGGCACCGCCGTGGAGCCCGAGGAGCTGCGGCGCAGGCTGCGGCCGCGCCGCTTCGGCGAGGAGTCCGCGACCCTGGTCCTCACCCGCATCGCCGGGGAGCAGATGGTGGTGGTCACCTCCCCGCACGGGCATTCGCCGGCAGGCGGGACGGGATCGCCGTCGGGAGGGGCACAGTGACGGCCCAGAGCTCCCCGCACCGCATGCTGGCCCTGCTGCTGCTCCTGCTGTCCCTGGGCGGGATCGGCCTGATCTCCCTGGGTGCCGCCGCCGACAGGGGCGAGATCGGCGTCTTCGTGGGCGAGCGCGAGCGGGATCCCGAGACCGTCCCCGCCGCGCGCGAGCCCTACGAGGAGGCCGACTGGGAGACCGACGAAGCACCCATCCCGCCCGAGCAGCGTGGCGACAATCCCCTGGGCCTGATCCTCGGCGTCGCCGCGGTGGTGCTGGTGCTCTCGGTGCTCGCGATCTGGGTGCTCATGCGCATGCGGGCCCTCGCACAGCCACCGCTCGAGGTGGCAGGGGAGGACGCCGAGGAGCTCACCGTGGACCAGGCCCGCGCCGCCCTCCAGGAGGCGCAGGAGCACCTGTCCACCGTGGTGGATGCGCAGGGCGCGGTGATCGCGGCCTGGCTGTCCCTGGAGCGGACCATCGCCGCCGTGGGCATCCGCCGGCGCCCCTCGCAGACCACCCGGGAGTACGTGGTCGACGTCCTCAGCGGACTCGAGCTCGACAGGTCCTCGCTGGACTCCTTCGCCCACCTCTACCGCCGGGCCCTGTTCGACCCCTCCCCTCTCACCGAGCCCGACCGTGACCAGGCACTCGAGCTGCTGCGCGCGCTGAGAGCGGATCTGGACCGCGCCGTGGGGCAGGAGCGACGATGAGCAGGCGGACCGCTGCCGCCGGTCAGCCAGGCAGGAGCGCCCCTCCCCCGCGCCGGATGCTGAAGGACGCGCTGCCACTGCTGGTGCGGCTGGCCGCCTGCCTGCTGCTCGCGGCCGCGGTGATCGCCGTCAGCGCCACCTTCGGCCTGCGGGTCTCCTGGCCGATCCCCCTGGCTCTGGGGCTGGCTCTGGGCACGGTGCTGTGGATCGTGGACCGAGGAGTGGACCGCGCCGAACAGCTGCACCCGCCGCAGCTGGACCTGGATGCCGACTACGCCCTCCCCCACGCCCAGGACATGCGCGTGCGCAGGCTGGAGGACGCGATCTACGGCGCGCAGCCCAGCCGTCGCATGACCGCCCGCGCCCTTGGCCAGGTGCTCGGCGAGGTCGCCGACGAGCGCGCCCTCGACCCCGACGCCCCCGCTCTGAGCTCGAACCTGTCGCAGCTGATCGAACGCTCCCGCACCCCTGCCGCCCCCGAGCGCTCCATGCCGGCCGTCAGCCCCATCGACCGCCGTACCCTGCACCGCTATCTCCATGAGCTCGCCGCGCGCGAGGAGAGGGACCGATGACCCAGCACCAGAACCCGTCCGACTCACACGGGACCGTCATGTCCGTCTCCGAGGCCTCCCGTGTCGCCACCGAGGTGCTCGATGCGGTCGAGACCGCCGTGGTCGGCAAGCGAGACGCCCTGGAACTGGTGCTGGCAGGCATCCTCGCCGGCGGCCACGTGCTGCTCGAGGATCTCCCGGGACTGGGCAAGACCCTCGCCGCGCGCTCCTTCGCGCAGGCGCTGGGACTGCCCTTCACCCGCGCCCAGTTCACCCCTGACCTGCTGCCGGCCGACCTCACCGGTGCCGAGGTCTTCGACCAGCGAACCGGCGAGTTCGTGTTCCGGCCCGGGCCGGTGTTCACCGGTCTGCTGCTGGCCGACGAGATCAACCGCACCCCTCCGAAGACCCAGTCGGCCCTGCTGGAGGCGATGCAGGAGCGGCAGGTCTCCGTCGAGGGCACCACGCGCAGACTCCCGCAGCCCTTCCACGTGCTGGCCACCGCCAATCCCGTCGAGCACGAGGGCACCTATCCCCTGCCGGAGGCCCAGCTGGACCGCTTCCTGCTGCGCCTGTCCTTCGGCTACCCGAGCCCGGAGCAGGAATGGGACGTGGTCGCGCGTCGCATCCGCCGCCGCCAGGAGGAGCAGTCGGTGCAGAAGGTGCTCGACGCCGAGGGCCTGCTCAGCGCGCAGCAGGCAGTGGAGACCGTGCACGTGGAGGACACCGTGGGCCACTACGCCGTGGAACTCGTGACCGCCACCCGCGATCACTCCCACGCGCTGGTGGGGGCATCCCCGCGAGGCACCCTGGCACTGATCACATGCGCCCGGGCACTGGCGGTGATCCGCGGCCGCGACTACGTGGTCCCCGAGGACGTCAAGGCCCTCGCACATCCGGCACTGGACCACCGGGTCACGGTCAAGCCCGAGCTGTGGCTGCAGAACGCCACCGGCGCCGGCGTGGTCGAGGCCGCCCTGCACTCGGTCGCCGTGCCCGCCGCTGAGGACGACCAGGTCCGCACGTGAGCTGCTCCCCCACAGCCCCACCCACAGGGCGGCCGATCCGTACCAGACCCACGGCGGCGCTGATCCGCGCTGCCGTGGTGGGATGCGGAGCCCTGGGCCTCGCCGTGATCCTGGGACGCCCGCACCTGGTGCTGGCGGGCCTGCCGCTGCTGGTATGGGCCCTGATCGCCACGGCCCGACGCATCTCACGCGACGAGGCACTCGGCATCGAGCGCCCCACGATCAGGCTGGGCCGGGCGGTGATCGAGGAGGGCGCCACCACGGCGGCCACGGTGAGCGCTTCGCCGGGTGTCCTGACCACCACAACCGTTCCCCTGCGCCCCCACGCCGACATGCATCCCCGGTACGGCTCGGTGGTGGGTGACGGCGAGACCAAGCTGCGGCTGACGGCCCACCGCTGGGGACGCGTGGACGTGGGGCCGACGCACGTGCTCCTGGCTGACTCCCTGGGGGCGTTCCGGGCCCAGCTGACGCTGCCCTCGCAGTCGCTGCAGGTGGTGCCGGGCTCCACGGTGCTGGATGCCCCCGTCGGCGTTCCCACCCCGATCGGCGTCAGCGGCGTGCACCTGTCCAGCCGCCGCGGCGACGGCACGGCCCTGTCGGAGGTGCGGCAGTTCCGCACGGGCGACAGGCTCCACCGCATCAACTGGCGGGTCACCAACCGCACCGGGACGCTCCACACCAACGCCACCTTCACCGAGCAGGACACCGACGTGCTGGTGGTCACCGACACCACGGCCGATGTGCGGCCGGCGCCGTGGGCCGGCGACGACGCCCCCACCAGTCTGGACATGACCATCCGTGCGACCTCGGCGGTGGCCCGCCACTACCTGACGGCCGGGGACCGCGTGGCCCTGTTCGACCTGGGCCATCTGATCGGCCCCGTGCCCGCCGGCACCGGGCCGCGCCAGCTGCGGGTGCTCACCGACGCCCTGTCCCGCGCCACGCGGGAGGACGGCCTGACCAAGCCCTCGCGGCGACTGCGCTCGGTGCGCACCGGAACCCTCACCGTGGTGTGCTCACCGCTTCTGGCCCCCACCACCATCACCCAGATCGGCGAGCTGGTGGCGCAGGGCGCGGACGTGATCGTGGTGGACACCCTGCCGCCGAGCATCGGTGACGTCTCCGTGCTGCGCGGAAGGCCCGTCAGGGTCAACGACGCCTCCTCCGAGCGGTTCTGGCCCGAGGCATGGGCTCTGCGCCGCATGGTGCGCGAACGCACCGTGCGGGAGCTGCGCGAGGCCGGGGTGCCGGTGACCGCCTGGGAAGGGCCGTCGTCGCTCGCGCCGGTGCTGCTGTCACTGTCGCAGGCCCGATCCGCACCGCGGATGAGGAGGTCCTGATGCGTCTGAGCCATCTGGTGGATCCGATCGCCCGGCAGCTGCTGGAACTGCGCACCGTGAGCCCCTCGCAGCTCCTGCTGCGCGCGGTGGGAGTCGTGACCACGGTGGCAGCGCTGCTGCTGGCCGCCCCCGGGCCGCTCGGTTCAAACCTGGCCGCGATCATCGCGGCCCTGGCCGTGGCCTGCGGCCTGCTGGTCCAGGTGCTGCTGCCCGACTCCGACCTCGGCGTGCTGCCGCCCCTGGCCATCATGCTGCTGCTGGTGGGCCAGAGCGATCCGGGAGTGCTCCGCGCGGCAGGGATCGGGCTCGCACTGCTGCTGGCCCACATGGCGTTCGCCATCGCAGCGACGGCCCCCGCGCACGGCCTGCACTCCGCCGCCGCTTGGGCCCTGGTGGGGAAGGGAGCGCTGATGGTCCTGGCCGGGAGTGCGGTGGCCGGGCTGCTCGTGGTGGCGCTGATGGGGGTGGACCTGGGGCCGTGGATGGTCGTGCCGGGGGTCCTCGCATTGATCGCCCTGCTGGCCGTGGTGCTACCCCGGGCCGACTGAACGGCCGGTGACCGGCCGGTCCCCCTCAGCCCTCGCGCACCGCGTCGCTGGCTCCCGGAGCGCCCAGGCCGTCGCCGTAGAAGTGGATCAGCTTGCGGGTGCGGGTGCAGATCGAATTGGTGCAGTACAGCGCGTCCAGCCGCGCCCCCTCCTGCGCGATGCGGTCCAGGTGCGGGGTGGAGTTGAGCCGGCCCTAGTAGACGCTGATCGCGTGAGCGGCGTGGTCGTCGGTAAGGATGAAGACGATGTTCGGACGGGGGGAGGACGCATCGGAGGCCGATGGTGACCATCGTTCCATCACGGGATCGGTCCATCACGGGGATCGATGTCGAATTTTCGGCTGACCGCGTAGACGTGGCACCGGCCACGGCGCAGCCCCTGCGCAGCGGCGTACGGTGGGTCGCATGTGGCAGATGATGGACCTGCTGTACGGGCACAAGAAGCAGATGGTCGCACCCGAGGACGCGCTCCCGGGCCGCGACCGGTACCCCTACGCGCTCGAGCGCGAGCACCTGGTGCTGGGCACCGACATGCTGGGGCCCGACTCCCCCGTCGATCCGCGGCCGTGGCCCACCGGCAGCGAGGAGATCATCCTGGCCGGCGGCTGCTTCTGGGGCATCGAGCGGATCGCCTGGCAGATCCCCGGGGTCCACACCACCTCCGCGGGGTACGCGGGCGGGTACACCCCGCACCCCACGTACGAGGAGGTGTTCTCGGCCCGCACCGGGCACGCCGAGTCAGTGCGGGTGATCTACACCGGTGGGGACGACACCCTGCGGGCCCTGCTCACCGAGTTCTGGCAGCAGCACGATCCCACCACCGCGAACCGCCAGGGCAACGACGTGGGCACCGAGTACCGCAGCGCCGTGTACTGGACCACCCCCGCCCAGGGCGAGATCGTGCGCACGAGCGCCGAGCAGTACCAGGAGGCGCTGACCGAAGCGGGACGCGGCCGGATCTCCACGGAACTGTCCCCGCTGTCGGAGGCGGGCTGCGGCGCCTACTTCACCGCCGAGCCCGAGCACCAGCAGTACCTGGCGAAGAACCCCTACGGGTACTGCAACCACGGGTTCAATGGCGTGGCCTGCAGCATCGGGGCCTGAGAGCGAACAACGGGCCGCAGCGAACAACGCACTGGGCCAGGCGAAGAACACTCGACGCGAGGCGAACAACGGGCGGGGCACGTCCCCCGACGCGCCCCGCCCGAGGCCTCCCGCTCGCAGGCTCTTGCCCGCACCCCTGACGTTCATGCGGCACACCACCGGCCGTTGCACCGCGCGGCTCTCAGACCGCCTGCTCCGACTCCCGCTGCACGGTGACCTCCGCGGCTCGGGGCCAGCGGAAGCCCGGTGAGGACAGCGCGTCGATCACCGCCTCCGCAGCTCGCTGCCACGGCCCCAGCTCCCGTGGCTCGATCAGGGTCAGGGCACCGGTGACCCCGGCCGCGATCAGCATGCGGGTACGGCGGGAGCGGAGCGGGCCGGGCAGATCGGGACCGGGGCCGAGGGCCGTGAAGGACGTCATGGACGCACCGTAGACGCGCCAGACCGTGCCGGTCGTCGACCTCAGGTCGTATCCACCCAGACGAAGGTCTACCCGTCGTCGACGCAGCCCTGCCCGCGCGCTCGTGAACTGGGCGACCCCCGCGCACCCGTATACCCTCACTGCGTGCCTGAAGCGACCGTGCGCCCCGCCGGGCCCTCCTCTGCCCGGCTCGAGGCCGACGCCCCCACCCGGTGGGCACGCCGATTGGTGCCATCCCTGCTGGCGGTGCTGGCCGCGCTCGCCTACGGGCTGCTGGGCACCCAGCAGTGGCGCAACCTGGTGTCCCTTTCCTGGGACCTGGGGATCTTCACCCAGCTGGCTCGCGCCTACGGCGAGCTGGGCGCGCCCATCGTGCCGATCAAGGGCGATGACGCTAACCTGCTGGGCGACCACTTCCACCCGATCCTGGTGGCGCTGGCACCGGTGTGGTGGGTGTGGCCCTCCGGCGAGGCGCTGCTGTGGACCCAGGCCCTGCTGCTGGGAGTATCGGCGATCCCCCTGACCCGGGTGGCGATCGACCGCCTGGGCCCCGCGCTGGGGTCCCTCGCGGGGGCTGCCTACGCGTTCTCCTTCGGGCTGCAGGCCGCGGCCGATGTGCAGTTCCACGAGATCGCCTTCGCCGTGCCCCTGCTGGCGTTCTCCCTGACCGCCCTGCTGCGGGGGAGCATCGCCGCCAGCGCACTGTGGGCTGCACCGCTGGTGCTGGTCAAGGAGGACCTGGGGCTCACGGTCGCGGTGCTGGGGGCGGTCATCGCCCTGCGTCACGCCCTGTACCGCCGTGAGGGCCTGGGGCTTTTCAGCTGGGGGATCGGCTGGTTCGTGCTGTCCACCTTCGTGATCCTGCCGATGCTCAACACGGCCGGGCAGTACGACTACACCAGCAATCTCGGCTCCCCGCTCGAAGTGCTCTGGCCGCCGGTGAAGTGGGTGACGGTGGGGATGCTCCTGCTGGCGGCCGGGGTGATCGGGGCGCGGTCCCCGCTGATCTGGATGATGGTGCCCACCCTGGCGTGGCGCTTCACCGGCACCGTGGAGTTCTACTGGGACTGGTACTGGCACTACAACGCGGTGCTGATCCCGATCGCGATGGCCGCGCTGCTGGACGCGCTCGGGGACCGACGCAGTGGTCGCGCCTCGGCCTGGCTGCGCACGGATGCGCCGCGTCCCGGCCGCACGGTGCGGGTGACGGCGGTGGCCGCCACGGCCGCGGTGACCCTGGTGCTGGGCTCCTCGATGCCGGTGATGGACCTCGTGCGGCCCGAGAAGTGGGCGCTCACCTGGCGGGCCGCCCCCGCCCAGGCCGCCCTCGATGCCGTGCCGGACGGCTCGGTGCTGGCCGTAGACATCACGCTGCTCGCGCAGGCCGTCCCTGACCTTGACGTGCAGTGGATGCACGGCCCGAACCAGCGGGTGCCGGACTGCGTCCTGGTGGACCGCTACGCGTTCTCCTGGGGCGGCTCGGTCCCGGCGGACCCAGCACACTGGGCGCAGGAACGCTGGGGCGCCGAGTACGCGACCGTCCTGGACGAGGGCGGTTTCGTCGTGGCCTGTCGCGGCTGAGCACCGTCGTCAGGTCACAGCCTCCCTGGACATCACTCCTGGTCCGGACCGTCCACGGAGTCCCCCGTGTCGTCGCTACCCCCGGGATCCGTGGGGCTCGGTCCCTGCGGAGAGGGCTCCGGCTGCGACGGGGAGGCGGGATCCGACGGCTCACCGCTGCTCCCCCCGCCGCCGGGTGCGGTGGGGGACGTCTCCGCGGGTGTCGTCCCGGAGTCACCGGGCGCTTCGGGCACACCGGGCGAGGTCTCCTCAGGCTCAGTGGGCGCGGGGCCTCCGCTGCCTTCGTCATCGGTGCCGTTGCTCGGTGCGGGACGGGTGGGGGTGCCGGGGCCGCGATTGCTCGAAGTGCCGGAGGACCCGGTTCGATGCCGGGCACCACCGTCGCTGCGACGCGGCTCCGTGGAACCCGCGGAGCGCTGAGCACCTCTGTCGTCCGCGCCCTCATGCCGCTGACCGTCGACAGGGACAGCGGTCGCGGACTGCTCGGCGGTGGGCTCATCCATGACCGGCTCGCCCGTCCCCCTCGGCCCTGCCGGCTCGGGACTGTCCGTCGGTGCGGCGTGGGAGCCCGCACCCTCGGCACTGGTGGGCTCGGGTTCGGCGGGCTCCGCAGTCGGCTCCTGCGCGGGGATCGGCTCGGCCGGCACGGTGGGGGCCGGAGCGGTGTGGGCCGCGTCCTCCACGGCATCGGAACGACCGGAGAAGGGGCCCACCCCCGCTGCGCCCAGGGCAGCGGTGCCCACCCCGCCCATCAGCAGCACGGAGGCCGTGAGCAGCGCGATCCCGCCCCGGCGGCTGCGCACCAGTGGCACGGCGCTGCGGATCCCGGCGGCTCGACGGCGCATGACGTTCCCCTCCGGCCCCGGCTCCGGGGCCCCGGGAGCAAGGGCATAGCGAGCTCTGTCCTGCGGGAACAACCCGGTCGCGGATCACATGCCGGGGTCAGTCCAGACGCACGCGTCGCGATCGTCGTGCCAGCGGATCCACCTGTGCCTGCTCGCGGCGCACCCGGGCCGATTCCAGTCGCAGTCTCCACGGGGAGAACCTCTCCGCGGCCATGGCCAGCTGCAGGCCCCGCTGGAGCACCTTGTTGACGGGGGTGCGAGGCAGCTCGGCCAGCTCGGCGGCACGGTCCGGCAGCAGGTGCGCGGCCCCCGCCACGCTCCAGCGGGCGGCCACCTGCGCGATCTGCGAGTGCGAGTCAAGCACCGAGTGGCCCGTGCCCGGCAGCTCCAGCAGACGCGCCCCGGGGATCCGCCGGGCGAGATCACGGGCGGTGCGGGGCGGCAGCAGCAGGTTCCGACCGCCCGAGACCACCAGGGTGGGTGCGGTGATGCGGCCGGCGAGGTCGTGCAGGTCCAACGGCTCGCCCTCGAAGTCCGCGACGGCTCGTGCCTGCTCCGCGGGCAGCACCAGCGAGTCCATCGGCCGACCGTCGGCATGGCGACCGCTGCCCAGCTCGGTGTGGGCGATGGGGGCGACGAGGTCCAGCTCGCGCACGTAGGGGGTGGATTCCAGCCAGCGCTGGGCGAGCACCTGCCGGATGCTGTTCCAGGTGAGCTGGCCGCGGTCCATGGCCAGCAGGTCCACCAGGTCGCGCACGGCCTCCGGGCCGCCGTACTCGTGGACGGCCAGCACGATGGTGCCGGCGCGGTGACCGTCCACCACGCCGCCCTCCACCAGGCGGCGCAGCACCCGGGCGGTGGTGGCGGTGGTGGGGTCGTTGCCCTCCCAGTACATGTCCCGCAGGGCCTGCTGCCCGGCCAGTTCGTCGTCTGCCCCGGTGAGCGGGGAGTCCAGCACCAGCGAGTGCACCCGCTCGGGATGCAGGGCGGCGAGAGCCTGCGCCAGGTACGCGCCGTAGCCCGTGCCGTACACGGCGGCCTGCTGCACCCGGGCGTGGTCCAGCACGGCCACCAGGTCGCCGAGCACGTTCCGCAGCCGCATCGACTCCACCGGCAGATCCGCCCCGGTGGAGTCCAGGCGGGACAGACCCACCCCGCGGTGCTCCATCATCAGCACGTCGACGCCGCGCGAGGCCAAGGAGCGGCGCAGGTTGTCGTAGGGGAGAACGGAGGCCATGCCGGGGCCGTCCGGGATCACCAGCAGCGGCACCTGGGCGCGGTCCGGCACGGTGCGGGCGCTGCCGGGGGCGCGTCGACGGGGCAGGCGCCGCGGGGTGGCCCGGGCGTAGCGCAGTGGGAACAGCCGGTCATCGGCATCGTCGCCGTCGCTGATCTCCCGGTACACCGTCATCAGGTCGTTGCGTATGGTCAGCAGTTCGTCCTGGCCCGGGCGCTCGATGATCGAGTGGTTGTTGAGCAGTCGCACGGTCACTCCCCTGTCCGGCCGTCGATCAGTTCGGTGAGCACATCGAGGTGGCCGACGTGCCGGGCGGTCTCCTCGATCATGTGGGTCAGCACCCAGCGCAGGGTGCGGGGCTCGCCGGTTCCGCGCACCTCCTCGTGGAGGTCCCGCTGTGCGCGCTGCGCCAGGGACCCCTCACAGGCCTCGCGGTAGTCGGTGCGGGCCTCCTCCACGGAAGCACCGTCCTCGAGCCGGAACTCGGCATCGCGGGCGGGGTTCTCGGAGACGTCCATCCATCGGTATCCCACCTCCGACTCCGGAACTCCTCCCACCACCGCGCGGAACCAGTACCGCTCCACATCGGCCAGGTGCCGCAGCAGCCCGGTCACGGTGGTGAGGGTCCCCAGCACCGGGCGGGCGCCCTGCTCATCGCTCAGGCCTGCGGTCTTGGCGAGCACTGTGGCTCGCAGGAAGGCGAGGAAGCCGTCGAGGGTGGCGGCCTCGTCACCGCGCAGCGGCGGCTCGGGGCGGCCGTCCGCATCGAGGCCCTCCTCGGCGTCTGTGCCGGAGGCCGGGTCGTCCTCGTCCTGCTGCTCGGCGGCCAGACGATCCATCAGGTCGTCGAAGGACTCGGGCTGTTCGGCCGGGGCTTGGTCACCGGGGGTGCCTGCAGCCGGGTGCACGGGGTTGCTCATGCGTCGTTCCTGCCGATGGTGCTCCACAGGAAGGCGTACATCAGCGCGTTCATCCGGGCGGCCT
Organism: Brachybacterium sp. p3-SID957; assembly: GCF_025144775.1. NCBI lineage: Bacteria > Bacillati > Actinomycetota > Actinomycetes > Micrococcales > Dermabacteraceae > Brachybacterium > Brachybacterium sp. p3-SID957. The sequence continues at coordinate 22,455 of NZ_JALXKT010000026.1, forward strand.
GCTCATTGGTGGCCGCGCCGCCATGACCGCCCTCGATGTTCTCCCAGGAGCGCACGTCGGCCCCCAGCGACTCCAGGGCGGCGGTGAACTTGCGGGCGTGACCGGGATGGACGCGGTCGTCACGGGTGGAGGTGAGCAGGAAGGTGGGCGGGTACTCGGTGCCCTCGGCCAGCAGGTGGTATGGGCTGAAGGTGCGCACGAACTCCCAGTCCTCGGTATCCGGGTCCCCGTACTCGGCCATCCACGAGTTGCCGGCCAGCAGGTGGCTGTAGCGCTTCATGTCCAGCAGCGGCACCTGGATGATGACCGCCCCGAACAGCTCCGGGTACTGGGTGAGCATGTTGCCGGTGAGCAGGCCGCCGTTGGAGCCGCCTCGTACCGCGAGGTGCGCGGTGTCGGTGACGCCGCGCTCGATCAGGTCCTTGGCCACGGAGGAGAAGTCCTCGTAGGCGCGGTGGCGGTTCTCCTTCAGTGCCGCCTGGTGCCAGCGGGGCCCGTACTCGCCGCCGCCGCGGATGTTGGCCAGCACGTAGGTGCCTCCGCGCTCCAGCCATGCCTTGCCGATGGCGCCCAGGTAGGCGGGGGTCAGGGAGATCTCGAAGCCGCCGTAGCCGTACAGCAGGGTCGGCGAGGGACCTGCGGCCTCCTTCTCGTCCCCGGCGCGGCCGGCGCGGCCGATCTCGAAGTACGGGATGCGGGTGCCGTCGTCGCTGGTGGCGAAGTGCTGCGTGACCTCCAGTCCCTCCGCCTCGAAGCGGGCGGGGGTGGACTTGATCAGCTCCGGCTCGGTGGGCTCCCCGCCCTCGAGGAGGGGCGCGAGGTCGCCCAGCAGCAGGCGGGTGGGCTCGATGAAGCCGGTGACCGTCACCCACACCTGGTCGTTCTCGTCGGGGTCCACCGCGGCCACCGCCAGGGAGCCGCTCAGCTCGGGGTACAGGTCGCGCCGCACCCAGGAGCCGTCGCCGTCGCGGGTGTGGACCTCGAGTCGGTGCACCACGTCCTCGAGGATCGACAGCACCACGGCGCTGCGGGTGATGGTCATGTCCGCCAGGGAGGTGGTCTCGGTGGGCTCGAACAGCATCGTCAGCTCCGGCTCCCCGGCACGGAACGCCGCGAAGTCGCCCACCACCAGGGAGCCGGCCGGGTAGACCGATCCCGCGACCTCCCAGTCGCTGCGCGGCGAGAACACCGCCAGGTCGCGGTGGGCGCTCGCCTCCAGGTCGCGGGGGACGTCGATCCTCTCCAGTGCCGGCGGGGACTGCTCGCGGTCCACCAAGTGCAGGGTGGTGTCGTAGAAGGCGTGCATCTGGACGATCCAGTCGCGCTCCCAGCCGGGGGTGGAGTCGTGGGCGACGAACACGCTCATGTCGGTCTCGTCGGCCTCGAACACCAGCTCCGCCTCGGCCAGCGCCGTGCCGCGCTTCCACAGTCGTGCCTGGCGCGGGTAGCCGGACAGGGTGGTGGTGCCCTCCCCGAAGTCGGTGGACACCCAGGTGGTGTCCTCGTCGATCCAGCTCAGGGAGCCCTTCGCGGCCGGGCGCACGAAGCCGCCGTCGGCCTCGGGGATGAAGGACCGGGTCTCCAGGTCGAACTCGCGGGTCACGTCGGCGTCGGAGCCCCCGTGGGACAGGCTCACCAGGGCCCGGCGGTACGGCTCGCCGTCGGCGGCGCCCTCGGGTCGCAGCAGGCTGGCGCCGTGCCACACCCAGTCCTCGCCCTCCTCCGCGTTGAGGGCGTCCACGTCCAGCAGCACGTCCCACTGGGGGTCATCGGTGCGGTAGGACTCCAGGGTCGTGCGGCGCCACAGCCCGCGCTCGTGCTCGGCGTCGGTCCAGAAGTTGTAGAGGAACTCACCGCGCTTGGTGACGCCGGGGATGCGGTCCTTGGCATCGAGGATCTCGCGGATCTCCCGCTGCAGGGTCGCGGCCAGGGGTGCGCCCTCCGGGTCCGCGGGGTCGCGCACGGCGTCCAGCTCCTGCTCGGCCGCGGCGTTGCGCTCCCTCACCCAGGCCAGGGCCTCGGCCCCCTCGACGTCCTCGAGCCACTGGTGGGGGTCGCTGCTGCCGTCGGCGGCGGGCAGTTGGGGGCTGCCGGCGGCCTCGGGGCGGCTGGGGGCGGAGCTCTCGGGGCGGGCGGTGCTCATCGGTCGCGGTTCTCCTCGGTCCAGGTGGTGAAGTCGGTCAGTACGGTCTTCCAGGCGCCCTTCCAGGCGTCACGGGCCTGGGCGCTCTCGATGCCCTTGTGCTCGACCGCGAGCGTGCTGCGGGGCGCATCATCGGTGACGCCGCCGGCGCGAGGGACTGCGCCCACCACTCCTCCACGCCCCAGCGGTCCACCAGCATCCCGGCGGTGGCAGCGTGGTCGAGCTCGCGGCCGCCGGCCTCGTCCAGACGCGCCACCCAGGTGGCGAACCCGGTCCCGGTGGCCCTCTCAATGGAAGCCGCGCGGGGGTGGTCCTGCGGCGCAGGCGTGGCAGTCATGGGCACCACCCTAGACTCCGGGCGGTGGGCCCGGTCACGGCCGGGGACGGTGCTGGACCGGAAGCGGGACTGGAAGACTGCGGGCATGCGTCGACGTCAGCTCCTGGCCCTCTCCCCCGCTCTCGCCCTGGCCGCCTGCACCTCGCCGGAGCAGGGCGACGGAGCCGATCCCGTCCTCCCGGCAGACCCGGAGGCCACCTCGGGAGGTGAGGAGAAGGGCTCGAATCCCACCCGCGGCGAGGGGACGGGCTCCGGGGACGAAACGGAGCAGACCGAGCCTGCGCCCGGCCCCTGGGACCCGTCCGAGCAGGTGACCGGGCTGCTCGAGCAGCTGAATCCACGAGAGGTGGCAGGGCAGCTGGTGATGGTGGGGATCACGGCGGGCTCCACCCTCCCCTCCGAGATCCTCCGGGAGCACCACGCCGGCGGGATCTTCCTGCTGGACGTGTGGCGGGATCCCGACCAGGTGGACGCGATGGTGGCTGCCGCCCGCGAGGGCTCCCGACCGGAGTTGCCGCCGCTGGTGGCCGTGGACCAGGAGGGCGGGCAGGTGCGGATGCTGCGCGGTGACGCGGCCCGGCGCACCCCCTCGGCCGAGGAGCTCGGCGAAGCCGGCCCAGACGCCGTGGGCGATGCCTACACCTCCATCGGGGAGGATCTCGCCGCCCGCGGCATCCAGGTCGCCTTCTCGCCCGTGGCCGACGTGGTGGACCCCGCGCTGGGGCCGGCGAACGAGCCCGTGGGAGGATTGGGCCGCGGGTTCGGCACCGACCCCGCGCACGTGGGTGACTGCGTCAGGGCCGCCGTCCAGTCCCTGCACGACGCCGGCACCGGCGCCACCCTCAAGCACTTCCCGGGCCTGGGCCGCGTGGAGCAGAACACCGATCACTCCGCGGAGGGGATCATCGACGACACCACCACCATCGAGGACCCGTTCCTGGACTCGTTCCGAGCGGGCATCGATGCAGGGGCGGAGCTGGTGATGCTCGCCTCCGCCACCTATGCGCAGATCGATTCCGAGGCTCCCGCGATGTTCTCGCGCGCGGTGGTCACCGATCTGCTGCGCGATCGGCTGGGATTCGAAGGTGTCGCCGTCACCGACGACATCGGGGCGGCGAAGGCCGTGGCCGCGGTGCCGGTTCCCGAGCGCGCCACCCGGTTCCTGGACGCCGGCGGGGACGTGCTGCTGACCGCCGATCCGACCATCACCGGACAACTGGTGGACGCGATCCAGGAGTGGGCATCCCGGGGCCCCGAGCAGGAGCAGCGGGTACGGGAGTCGGCCGCACGGATGCTGACGCTAAAGGAGCGCCGCGGACTGCTGGGGTCAGGCGGGTGAGCAGCGGGTGAGCGGCGCTGCGAGCACGCCCTCCGTCAGGCGCGGTCCAGGGTGATCAGGTGGTTGACGGGCCCGAAGGCGCGACCGTTGCCGCGCGAGACCTCCCAGTCCTCCGCGTTCTCAATGGCGCTGGCCAGGAACTCGCGGGCGGAGGCCACGATGGTGACGACGTCGTCGTGCTCGCCCTCCTCCCCGATCTCGCCGAGCTCCCCGGCGCGGTCGAACTCCTGGATGCGGGCCATCTGGGCGGTGATCGCCGCGGAGAGCGTGGCACCCGAGCCGCGCACGTGCCGACCCGGCACCCGCTCGGCCCGCAGCAGATCGGTGCCGCCGGGGTGGACCAGCACGTCCACGGCGTCGTCCCCGACCAGACGGCCGCCGGTGATGAGCACCGTCCCCGGCCCCATCGCCTGCAGTGCCAGCGCCTGGTCCCGCATCCCGTCGATGGTGGTGGCCGGGGCGGTGCCCAGCAGCTGAGCCGCCTCGACCATGTTGGAGGTGAGCATGTCGACGTGAGGGAGCAGGGCGGTGCGCAGTGCCCGCGCTCCTTCGGCGGAGATCAGGGGGGTGCCGTCGGTGCCGATCATCACCGAGTCCAGCAGGATCCACCCCAGGCGCTCGCGATGGGTGCGCACGGCCTCCGCGACGGCTTCGACGACGGCGGCGCTTCCCAGGGCGCCGATCTTGGTGGCATCCAGCATCAGGTCCTCGGCCACCGCGTCGATCTGGGAGCGCACCACGTCCCCTGGCAGGTAGTGGGTGCCGCGCAGTCCCTGCGTGTTGACCGCGCAGATCATGCTGATCGCACTGGCCCCGTACACGCCCAGGGCGGAGAAGGTCTTGATGTCCGCCTGGATGCCGGCGGCTCCGTCGGAATCGGAGGCGGAGACGGTCAGGACGAGGGGCGGACGCATGATGATCTCCGTGGTCGAGGGTTCCGGGCCCGGGCGGCGGCCTGCGGGAAGGCGACGGGTGCGCCGACAGGGGGAGGGTACCAACGAGCGCTGGACCGCTCGGCTCGGGAACGATCGTGCGAGAATCACCCGGGGGCATGGCCCTGAGACCAGGGGTGCGACCCCGAGACGCCGGGGAGGTGGCGATGACTGAGGATCCGCGCAGATCGGGCTCCGCCGCGGGCGGGACATCCGACGGCGGGGGGTTCGGCGGCAGCGGCCTGCCCGACTTCACCGCGCGGGGCGCCGCGCCCGGTAGCGATCCCACCGGGCTTCCCGACTACGCCGACCGGGCGACGCCGGCGACGCTGGGCGAGCCCAGCCAGCGCAGCCGCAACCGTGCCCTGACCGTGGTGCTGTCCGTGGTGGGGGCCACGGTGCTCCTGCTGGCGGTGGTGGCACTGGTGCTGTCCCAGACGGTGTTCCGCAGCGTGCTGGAGGAGGATCCCACCGCCTACCCCACCGGCCCCCGCACCGCCGAGGGGCAGAGCGAGTACGTCCCGGATCCGGAGGACCCTGATCTCGCTCCCCCGCCGCCCATCTTCACGCAGGCGCCGACGGTGGACTGCCACGTCCCCGATCATGCTGAGCCCGCCCCGTCCTCGAACGGCACGATCCGCGGCGGGGACCTCCAGTACACGATCCCCAACGGCTGGGACTTCCCCTGGGGCTCCGGGAGCATGCCGTACATGAACGAGGTGCAGGGCCAGGGCCGCAACGTCGAGGGCAACTGGTACTCGGTGGTGAACCTGGGGCGCGTGGTCTTCCCGGATTCCGAGGGTGGCTACCCCGGCTCGGAGCGTGCGGCGGTGGCGATCTTCCAGTGCTACGCCACCACGGCCGGGGTGATCTCGCACTTCGGTGAGCATCCTGAGGTCACCGACTACCGCACCGAGGCCATCGAAGTGGACGGCTACCCGGCATGGATCGTGCAGGCCACCTACAATTTCGAGGACCCGGACATGCTGGAGACCTCCAGCGCGTCCATCGTCACCTCCATCGTGGTGGAGGGGCCCAACGGCCCCAGTGCCCTGGCCTCGGACGTCGCCGCGGACCATCCCGATCATGTCCAGGGGCTCGAGGAGATCATCGCCAGCCTCGAGGTCGTCGAGTGACCGGCCGCCGGGGGGCGGCCGGATGAGAGTCGAAGGAGCAGTCAGGTGAGCACCGGTTCCCCGTACACCGGCCCGCAGTACGCCCAGGGTCCGGACGGCCGCGGTGGCCGGAGCAACGCAGTGCTGATCGGCGGTATCGCCTTCGCGCTGGTGTTCCTGCTGATCGTCGGCGGCACCGTCGCGTTCCTGGTGTTCCGCAGCTCCGGCGGCAACGGGGCGGGCAACGGCACCGGGAGCACGACGGTCAGCGACAGTGCCAGTGCGACGACCACCGAGGAGACCGCCTCGGCCACCACCACGCCGCCGGAGACCACGCCCATCGAGGAGGAGCGGCACTGCTGGTCCCCCGTCAACGAGCGCACCTCGGAGAACCCCTCGGGCCGGTTGCGCGGCGGTGGTCTGGAGATCACGCCGCCCGCGATCTTCGACACCCGTACGAACACCACCTACCTGCACTTCACCACGGACGCGCAGACCGCGATGGCCCCGGTGGAGGGCAGCTGGGTCTCCTCCATCGGGGTGGGGAAGCTCCAGTGGCAGCCGGGAGTGGAGTACCCCGGGGAGAAGGCCGCCGCCGAGCGTCTCGTGAGCTGCCTGTACGGCAACGCAAGCATCTGGGGGGACACCTCCCAGCGCACCCTGCACGATCAGGTCACCGAGGCCGTCACCATCCAGGGGATGCCCGGGTATCGGAGCACCGCCGTGCTGAAGTTCGGCAAGCACAACTTCACCAAGACGGACTCCACCCGGATCGACGTGGTCGTGCTTGATACGCCGGAGGGTCCCAGCGTGTACTCCTCGGAGATCTCGATCGGCGTGACCGAGCACGAGGACGCCGCCGCCCAGGCCTACGAGTCCATCACCGGCCTCACGGGCTGAGACCCCGCCTCCTTCACGGGGCTGCGACCCGCCTCCCCTTCACGGGCCGAGACCCCACCTCCCCGCTCAGACCCCACCTCCTGACCCGAGTTCAGCATGCGGGGGCGAATCCCCGGCTCATTGCCGCCACCCCACGCACAGCTGTGGCCCCCTCCGCATCACGGAGGGGGCCACAGTGTCGTCGGCTTCGCGAGCACCGAACCGTGGCTCAGCGCCCGGGTGCGCTCACCTTCACGCGGGAGCGCCGGAGGTCAGTCGCTGCCTCGCAGGATCGAAAGGATGCGCAGGATCTCGATGTACATCCACACCATGGTGACCGCCAGGCCGAAGGCGCAGCGCCACGCGTAGGCACGCGGGGTGTGGCCGGAGGCGGCGCGCTGGACGTCCTCGAAGTCCATCACCAGGGAGTAGGAGGCCATCACCACGGCCAGGCCGCCGATGATCAGGCCGATGACGCCATCGCGGAGGCTCTGCCCGGCCAGGAGCACGAAGCCGATGTTGACCAGGAGGAACAGCATGTAGGCGATCATCGCGACCATGAAGATCTTGGTGAGCACCGGGGAGGTGCGCAGGATGCCCATGCGGAAGAGCACCAGCACGGTGCCGGCCACCGCGAGGGTGCCGATCACGGCCTGGACGGCGATGCCCGGGTAGTACAGGTCGATCGAACCGCTGATCCCGCCCAGCAGCATGCCCTCGAAGACCGCGTACGCGAGCACCAGGATGGCGGAGGGCTGCTTCTTGAAGGAGTTGACCAGACCGAGGATGAAACCGCCGATCAGGCCGACGATGGTGGCGGCTCCGCCGATCAGCAGCCCCAGCTGCAGGCCCGACTCGCCCATGACGGCGCCGAGCAGGCGCGGGGTCACAGCGATGACGAAGCCGACCACCATGATCACGCCGAGGGTGGCGGTGATGGCGTTGAGCGCATCGCGCATGGTCATGCGGCCGGTGTCGTGACCGGTGGCCGCCGGGCGGGCGTACATCGCCTCGAGCTGGTCGGTCTGCTGTGTCTGCTGCGCTCCGAAGCCGGAGGACCACTGGGTCCCCTGGGGAGGGCCGGACTGACCGAACTGCGGGCTGCTGAAGGACTGCCCCCGCTGAACGGCCTGGTCACGGCCGAAGATGACGTTGTGGCGGGCCATGATGCTCCTCGGGAAGATGGATTTGGACGGGGTCACGCGCCATCGCCTGGGGTTCCCCGGACAGGGCGATGGTCCTGACCTCCGGTCGGGATCAATTGTATAGGGTTCGCGTCCTCTCGTCCTGGAGGCGACCTGGACGTTCGCTCAGGGCATCCCGGTGCACCTCCCTGGGTGACCCGGTGGGCGGTGCCGGTCTCGGTCCTCTCACACCGAGCCGATGACCTCGCGGAACCGGCGCAGGCGCTCGTCCTCGCTGCGGAAGAACTCCTCCGGTGATCCGTCCTGCCGCACCTTCCCGCCCTCCAGGAACACCACGCGGTCCGCCACGCGACGGGCGAAGGCCAGGGAGTGGGTGACCACCACCAGGGTGCGGTTCTCCTGCGCCAGGGCGGCCAGCACCGCAACCACCTCGGCCGCCAGCTCGGGATCCAGGGCCGACGTCGGCTCGTCGAACAGCAGGAAGTCAGGATCCATGGCCAGCGCCCGGGCGATCGCGACACGCTGCTGCTGGCCGCCGGAGAGCCGATCCGGGTAGGAGTCGGCCTTGTCCGCCAGTCCCACCTTCGCCAGCAGCTCCCGGCCCAGGGCCTCTGCCTCGTCGCGGGAGCGGCCGAGGCTCTCGACGGGCGCCAGCGTGACGTTGCCCAGCGCCGTCAGGTGCGGGAACAGGTTGAACTGCTGGAACACCATCGTGGATCGGGAGCGGATCTCCCGCACCGTGCGCGGACTGATGCGTCCGCCCACGTCGATCGGCCCGGAGCCCAGGTCGATCTGGCCGGTATCGGGCTTCTCCAGCAGGTTGATGCAGCGCAGCAGGGTTGACTTCCCGGATCCGGAGGGGCCCAGCAGCACCGTGGTGCGACCGCGGGCGATCTCGAGGTCCACGTCATCCAGGGCCACGAGGTCGCCGAAGGTCTTGCGGATGCCGATCAACCGCAGCGGGTTGCGGGCATCGGCAGCGCGGGCATCAGCTGCGGACATGGGCGGACACCTTCTTCTCCAGGACGTTTTGGCCCAGGCTCAGCAGGGAGACCATCACCAGGTAGATCAGGGCCACCAGCGTGTACATGGCCATGGGTTCGAAAGTGCTGCCGGCGACCTGCCGGCCCACCTGGAACAGGTCCACCAAGGTGATGGCGAACACCAGGGAGGTGCCCTTGACCAGGTCGATGAAGTCGTTGGCCAGCGGGGGCAGCACGATCCGCATCGCCTGCGGCGCCACCACCCGGCGGAACGTGGTGGCGCGCGAGAGGTTCAAGGTCTGGGCGGCCTCGAACTGCCCGCGCGGGATCGACAGGATGGAGGCGCGCACCGCCTCTGAGGCGTAGGCACCGGTGTTCAGCGCGAGAGTGACCACGGCCGCTGGGAACGCATCGAGGCTGATGCCCAGGCTGGGCAGGCCGAAGTACACGATGAACAGCTGGACCACCAGCGGCGTGCCGCGGAACACCTGCACGTACGCCCATGCCAGTGCCTTCAGCGGCGCGGGCCCGTACAGCCGTACCAGTGCCACCACCACCGCGACCACCAGGGCGATCGCGAAGGAGATCAGCGACAGCGGGATCGTGACCTCGACGGCTGCCCGCAGCAGGCGCGGCAGCGACTGCAGCCACAGCTCCAGGAAGCCGGGCATCCCCTCAGGCCTCCGGGGTGATGTCCTGGCCCACCCACTGCTCGTAGATGGCGGCCAGCGAGCCGTCCTCCTTCATGTCGGCGAGGATCTCGTCGACCGCGTCCAGGAGGGGCTGCTGCTCCTGCTGCATGATCACGCCGACGGTGACGTCGGTGGGCAGTTCGGCGTCCAGCAGGCGGAAGGCCGCATCGGGGTGCTCCTCCTGGTAGGTCTGGAAGGAGATGAAGTCGTTGGCGGTGGCGTCCACGCGGCCCTGCACCACCAGCTCGATGGCCTCGGCGAATCCCTGGACGGGGACGATCTCAGCGCCCAGCTTCTCCATCTGCTGGGCCCAGTTGCTGGTGGCGGTCTGGGCCGAGCGCTTGCCCTCGAGCTCCTCCGCGGTCTGCACCTCGGAGTCCTCCGGCACGGCGATGCGGCCGATGGACTGCGCGTACGGCTCGGTGAAGGCGTACTTCTGCTGACGCTCCTCGGTGATGCCCACGTTTTTGATCACCAGGTCGTAGCGGTCCACGTCGAGGCCTGCGATCAGGGAGTCCCATTCGGTCTCGATGTACTCCGGGGTCACGCCGAGACCCTCGGCGATCTTGTCGGCGATGTCCTTCTCGAAGCCGACGAGCTCGCCGGAGTCGTCGTGGAAGGCGTAGGGCCGGTAGGTGCCCTCCAGGCCGATGCGGATCGAGCCGTTCTCCTGGATGCGGGCGAGGATGTCCTCGTCGACGGAGCCTCCGCCGCCCCCGCCGTCCGAGCCGCCGGAGCCTCCGGGGCCGCCCGCTCCGCGGGTCGGGTCCTCGGAGCCGCAGGCGGCCAGCAGGGCGGCGATCGAGGCGCCGCCGGCGGTCAGGGCGATGCGGCGGGTGGGGCGCGGGCGGGGAGCAGAGCTGCTGTTCATGGAGAGTCCTTCGGTGGTGGGTCCGGTGCTCGGGCGGGGCGTTTCGGGGTCAGCGGGCAGTGGTGGGGCCGACCAGACCTGGGGCTCGGCCGGCGGCAGGGACCTGGGCCCCGGGGGTCAGCGAGCGGAGGCGAGGGCCTGCGCGAGGTCCTCGAGCAGGTCGTCGATGTTCTCGATGCCGACCGAGAGCCGCAGCAGCTCATCGGAGATGCCGGCGGTGGCACGGGCCTCGGGGGTCATGGCCTCGTGGGTCATGGTGGCGGGGCGGCAGATCAGCGACTCGACCCCGCCCAGGCTCACCGCGTACACGGGGTAGCGCAGGGCCTCCACGAACCGCACGCGGTCCAGCTCCGCAGCGAGCTCGAAGGAGAGCACGGCACCGGGGCCGTCGGCCTGGGAGGCGTGGATGCGGGCCTCCTGCTCGCTGTGGGAACCGGGGAAGAACACCCTCGTCACGTCGTCGCGGTCCCGCAGGAACTCGGCGATGGCCCGGGCGTTGTCCTGCTGGCGCTCGAGCCGCAGGGGCAGGGTCTTGATCGCCTGGATCAGGCGGAAGGAGTCCGATGGCGACAGCACGCCGCCCTGGGCCTTCTGCGCCAGCGCGTACGCCTCTGCGAGCGCGGGATCACTGGTGGTGACCACGCCGGCCAGCAGGTCGGAGTGCCCGGCGAGGTACTTGGTGGCCGACTGCACCACCACGTCGGCACCGAGCTCGAGCGGGCGCTGCAGCACCGGTGTCATGAAGGTGTTGTCCACGGCCACCAGGGCGCCGTGGCGGTGGGCGAGCTCGACCAGGCGGCGCAGATCGGTGACTCGCAGGGTGGGGTTGGCGGGCGTCTCGACGAACACCATGCGGGTGGCGGGAGTGAAGTCCTCATCGGTGAGGGCGCCGAGGTCGTCGACGTAGCGTCCGGTGAGGCCGCGGGCGGGGAACACCTTGTCCACGAAGCGGAAGGTTCCTCCGTACACACTGGTCGGCAGCAGCACCTCGTCCCCCACCTCGAGGGTGGAGAACACGGCGGCGGTGGCGGCCATGCCGGTGGCGAAGGCGAAGCCGTGCTCGGCGCCGTCCAGCGCGGCCAGCACCTGCTCGAGCTGGGCGCGGGTGGGGTTGGAGCCGCGCTGGTAGGCGTAGCCGCCGTCATCGGTGGCGGCATCGAGCTCGAAGGTGGATGCAAGGTGCACCGGGGGGACGACAGCTCCGTGCTCGTGGTCCCTCAGCGTCTGTACGGCGACGGTCTGGATGTGCACGAGTGCCTCCGCTTCTCAGGTGTGGGGTCGATTTCTCAGGTGTGGGGTCGATCGAACGCTCACACCCTAAGCACGATTTATGACAGACCCAAGTTCTCCATGACGATGTGTGAACCACCAAACGCTCCCCGCGGGCCGACGCCGGCGCTCAGGCGGGGCGAGGCCCGAAGATCGCCGATCCGACGCGCACAATGGTGGCGCCCTCCTCGACCGCGATCTCGAGGTCGCCGCTCATGCCCATGCTCAGCTGCTCGAAGTCGTCCAGGCCCAGCCGTTCCCGCACCTCGTCGCGCAGTTCCCGCAGGGACCGCAGCGATGCCCGCACCGCCGCGTCGTCACTGGTGTTGGCTCCGATGGTCATCAGGCCCACGGGCCGCAGCACCTGACTCCCCCTCAGTCGCTGCACCACGGGGATGACCGCTTCCGGCGTGGGGTCGTAGCCGCCCTTGGACTCCTCTCCCGAGGTGTTGACCTGCACCAGCACCTCCCGATGCAGCCCGGCCATCTCGGCGCGGCGCTCCAGGGCCTCGGCGATGTCATCGCGATCCACGCTGTGGATCAGCTCGGCGAACGCCACCACGTCCCGTGCCTTGTTGGTCTGCAGGCGGCCGATGAAGTGCCGCGGCACCCCGTTGCCTGCCAGCAGCGGGTCCTCGTGCTTGGCCATCTCCTGCGCCCGGTTCTCTCCCACCGCGATCGTGCGCCCGCGCTCCCGCAGCACTTCGATCACCGCGGCGATCTGCTGGGGGGTTCGGGTCTTGGTCGCCAGCAGCACGGTGATGCCCGCACCGTCACGACCTGCCTGGGTCGCAGCGGAATCGATGCGCGAGAGCACCTCGTCGATGCGTGAGACGAGTTGGGGGCCGACAGGGAATGGGGCAGTCATGGTTCCCATTGTGGACCGGACCCGACGCCGGATGGGTGCTGTCGTGCCACCGCAGGGGCCGCGGAGGCCGCGGTCAGGTCCCCCGCATCCATCGTTCGATGGATCTGCGCTTCCCTCTACCGCGCGATGTCCGGCCGGGACCCGCCGCGGTTGACTGCAGGCATGAACCATTCCCTGTCCTCCCTGCTCACCTCGCGCCGCGGCGCCTGGGCCGTGCTGACCATCGCCCTGGTGCTGACGGTGGCGCTGTTCGGTCTGCTGAGCGGCGCCGAGGCCCCCGCTCGCAGCACCCATGCCCCGGTGGATTCCGAATCGGCGCGGGTAAGTGCCCTGTTGGAGCAGTTCCCGGATGCAGACCACCAGTCGGTGCTGGTGGTGGCCACCCGAGCCGATGGCGGCTCCCTCGGAGCCGACGATCTGCAGGCACTGGACGGCCTGCTGCCCCCTCTCGCCGAGCACACGGCAGCTGACCCCTCGGGGCCGGTGGTGAGCGAGGACGGGCAGGCAGCCCTGCTGATCGCCCCGATCACCCTGGGGGCGGACAACTCCGAGACGGCCCAGACCATCAGCGACCTGCGCACCACCCTTGCGGATCACGCGATCGAAGGAGTCTCCCTGCAGGTCACCGGCGGTCCCGCCTTCGGGGCCGATATCGCCTCCGCTTTCGACGGCGCGGACTTCACCTTGCTGGCAGTGACGATCTTCATCGTGGCGGCCCTCCTGATCCTCACCTACCGCTCACCCGTGCTGTGGCTGGTGCCGCTGGTGGTGATCGTGCTGGCCGACGGCCTCGCCGGCCGAGTCACCGCCGCAGTGGGTGCCCACTGGGGTCTCCAGTTCGACGCCGGCATCATCAGCGTCCTGGTGTTCGGCGCTGGCACCAACTACGCGCTGCTGCTGATCTCCCGGTACCGCGAGGAGCTGCAGGCCGAACCCGATCACCGTGCAGCGCTGGCCCGTGCCTGGCGAGGCGTGGCGCCCGCGGTGATGGCATCGAACGCAACGGTCGTGCTGGCGCTGCTGACCCTGTTGCTGGCAGCGATCCCCCTGACCCGCGGCCTCGCCATCCCGGCCGCGATCGGGCTGCTGATCGCAATGGCCTCGGTTCTGCTGGTGCTGCCGCCGCTGCTGGCGGTCTGCGGGCGCCGGGTGTTCTGGCCGTTCGTGCCGACAGTGGATGGCGGCGGTCACCGCTCCCGAGCCGGCGCCTGGCGCACGGTGGCCGGCGCCGTGGTGCGCCGACCCGTCATCGCGCTGACCGCCTCCCTCGCCCTGCTCGGCGTGATGGCCACTGGCCTGCTGGGCACAACGGTGGGTCTGGACCAGGCAGATCGGTTCCGTGTGGAGTCGGAATCCGCGGCGGGCCTGGAGGTGCTCTCGGAACACTTCCCGCCCGGGGAAGCAGCGCCGATCCTCGTGGTCACCGCACCCGGCAGCGTCGAGCAGGTGGTTGAGGCGGCTCAGGGCATGGACGGGGTGGTGCGGGCTCATCCCCTGGCAGTGAAGGAGGACGGCTCGCTGGCATCGGTGATGGTCACGAGTGAGTACGCGCCCGGGACCGAGCAGAGCCTGGACCAGGTGCGCGAGCTGCGCAAGCAGGTGCATGCGATCGATGGAGCCGACGCCCTGGTGGGCGGCAGCGTGGCGAGCGATCTGGATGCCCGTGAAGGGAACCGCGCGGACCTGCTGCTGGTGGCGCCGCTGATCCTGGCGGTCACCTTCGTGGTGCTCCTGGTGCTGCTGCGTTCGGCAGTCGCCCCGGTGCTGCTGCTGATGGTGAACCTGGCCAGCACCGTCGCCGCGATCGGGGCCGGCGCGTGGCTGAGCCGGATGCTGCTGGAGCAGCAGGCCCTGGACCCCCAGGTGCCGATCCTGGCGTTCCTGTTCCTGGTGGCCCTGGGCATCGACTACACGATCTTCCTGGTGCACAGGGCGCGCTCCGAGGCCGGGGCCTGGGGCACGCGGCGCGGGATGGTGGAGGCAGTCACCCACACCGGTGGGGTGATCACCAGTGCCGGCATCGTGCTGGCCGCGGTGTTCGCGGCACTCGGCGTGCTGCCATTGGTCACCCTGGCGCAGCTGGGCCTGGTGGTGGGCGTGGGCGTGGTGGTGGACACCCTGGTGGTGCGCACCGTGATGGTTCCGGCGATCTTCTCCCTGGTGGGGGACCGGATCTGGTGGCCGGGGCGCCCCGCGCCCGCGACCTCCCCAAGTGGTCATGCCCTGCTCGACAGCGCAGAATCGAACCATGAGCCTCGTCCAGACGCCCCTGCGCAGGCCTGAGCGCACGGGTCGGGTGCCGGCCGGCCTCACCGCGAGAGCGATGGAGGTGGGCCGGCACCTCATCGCGGTGGCCCTCACCGTGATCGGTGTGCTGCGTGCCCTCGCCGACGGAGTGGCCCCGGCCGCCGCGATCGTGGCGGGCCTGGCGATCCTGGGCTGGCACGCGGCCGGTTCCGTGATCGCCACGCGCCCTGCCCCGGGCGGTTCCGCGCCGGGCCGGATCGGTCCCCGTGCAGCCCGGCCGGTGTGGTGGCTGCTGGGCCTGGCGATGGTGTGGGTCGCGGCAGTGGCGGTCTCGCCGGAGTTCGTGTGGCTGGCGTTCCTGCTGTGGCTGCTGGCCGGTCACCTGCTGCCGCTGTGGTGGGGACTGGCATTCGCAGCGGCCGTGCTGATGGTGGTGGGAGTCGCCCCGGTGCTGCACCACGGCAGCACCAGCTGGGCCAGCGTGCTCGGACCGCTGATCGGTGGGGTGTTCGCCTTCGGGATCTCCCGTGGGTACCTGGAGCTGCTGCGGGAGGCGGCGGAGCGGGAGCGCCTGCTGGCCTCGCTGACACGAGCGCATCACGAGCTGGCCCAGCTGCAGGACGAGCTCGCCCTCGCCCAGCGCCGCTCCGGTGCGATCGAGGAGCGGCACCGGCTCTCCCGCGACATCCACGACACCGTCGCCCAGGGCCTCTCGTCAATCCGTCTGCTGTCCCATGCCGAGTCACAGCGCACCGCCGACCCCGAGGCTGCGCGCACCCTGGACCGCGTGGAGCGCCTGGCTCAGGACGGCCTGGTGGACGTGCGAAGGATCGTCGCCGCACTGCTGCCGGCGCAATTGGAGGACGATGCCCTGACCGGGGCACTGCATCAGCTGCTGGACCGCTTCGAGGACGAGACCGGAATGCAGGTGGCGCTCCATGTCGACGGGGAGGTGCCGCCGCTGCCCAGCGAGGTGGAGGTGGCGCTGCTGCGCACCGCTCAGTCAGCGCTGGGCAACGTGCGACGGCACTCCGGGGCAACCCGGGTAGCGGTGAGCCTCAGCGGCGCCGGGGACTCCGTGCGTCTGGACGTGCGAGACGACGGCACCGGGTTCGACGTGCGCCGCTGGGAGGCCGTCGGCCCCGGGCCGGAACAGGCCGACGGCACCGCGAGCTTCGGCCTGCGCTTCATGCGGCAACGACTGAGAGAACTGGGCGGGGACCTGGAGGTCGAGAGCACCCCGGGCGAGGGCACGGCCATCTCTGCCCACCTCCCGCACGTGCCGCGCACCCGCACCGGGGCCGCCCCTGCTGCACCCTGGGGCCAGGGTTCTCAGTCCCGCCCGATGATGGAGAAGACGCCATGACCGCGAGCGTGCTGCTGGTGGATGACCATCCTGTGGTGCGCAGCGGACTGCGCGCCGTGCTGTCGGCCGATCCCTCGGTGCACGTGGTGGGTGAGGCCGGGACCGGGGAGGAGGCAGTAGCCCTGGCGCGCGAGCTCGAGCCAGCCGTGGTGCTGTGCGATCTGCGACTGGGCGCGGGCATGAGCGGCATCGACACCACCCGCGCCCTGCGCGACCTCGACCCCGCACCCGCGGTGCTGATCCTGACCACCTTCGACCGGGATGCCGAGCTGCTGGGGGCGATCAGTGCCGGCGCGACCGGGTACCTGCTCAAGGACGTGCCGCCCGAGGACATCGTGGCCGGCATCCTGGACGCCGCTGCGGGGCGGACGGTGCTCGCACCGGAGCTCGCGGCCAGGGTGCTGCAAGGAATGCGCACCCCGCTCCCCCGGCTCACCGAGCGCGAGGTGGAGGTGCTGCGACTGCTGGCCACCGGCGCCACCAACCGGGAGATCGCCCGGGAGCTGTTCGTTACCGAGGCCACCGTCAAGAGCCACCTGGTGCATGTGTTCACCAAGCTCGGCGTGGACTCGCGCTCCCGTGCGGTGCACCTGGCGCAGCGGCAGGGCCTGATCTGATGCGCGCGACCTGCCTCGTGCCCCCGACGTGACCTGCCTCGTGCCCCCAACGGGATTCGAACCCGTACTGAGCCGCTTTTAAGGCGGCTGCCTCTGCCGGTTGGGCTATGGGGGCGGGCTCCGGTGGCGTCGGGGCCGTCAGCGCCGGTGCCGTCGGCGCAGCGAGAGCGGCGCGGTCGGCATCGGCACGGGCGAGCTGGACCTGCCCGGAGCCGGACCAGCCTATGCTGGATCGCACCATGACCGCTGTGATCCGGTCCCTCGCGGACTCCCTGCGACGGTTCGGCGATGACCGCCTCGAGGCCCTTCTCGTCGCCCGGCCGGATCTCGCCTCGCCCCTGCCCAAGGGCATCGGCCCGCTCGCGGCGCGCGCGGCTGGGGCGGGTTCCGCGCGGCGCGCCCTCTCGGCCCTGACCCTGCCCGAGCTGCACCTGGTGGAGGCGCTGGCCGTGCTGCCCGACGGCGCCTCTCCACGGGAGCTCGCGGCGGCGGTGTCCTCCGACCCGGCCACCATCTCCACCGCGGTGGAGCGCCTGGAGACCCTGGCGGTGGTGTGGGGGGAGGACGAGCTGCACCTGATCCGTCCACTGCGCGAGGGGCTGCGCACCCCGGCGGGACTGGCCGCACCCGAGGCCGGGGACCCGACGCCCCAGGAGGCCGAGCGGATCGTCGAGGCTGCCCGGGGGCAGCACGACGGCGTCCTCGACACCCTGGCCTGGGGTCCCTCGACGGTGCAGGGCAACGGCCACCTGGCGCGCCAGCTGCTCGAGGCGAGGATCGTCCGACGTGAGGAGGACGGCACCCTGCGCCTGCCCCGCAGCATCCACCTGGCCCTGCGCAAGGGTCGCGTGCGGCGCATCCACACCGCTCTGAGACCGGGCCCGCAGGGCCCTCCCCTGCACGAGCGCATCCCCGGCAGCCGCACCGCACAGGCCGTGGAGCGGGCCTTCGAGGCACTGCGCCTGGTGGGCACGGTGCGCGGCTTCGACGAGGACCCTCCCGGGGTGCTGCGGCGCGGTGGCATCCCGCAGCGCGATCTGAACCGGCTGGCCGAGCGTGCCGGTTCGGATCTGCTCACCTACGCGACCGTGCTGCAGACGGCCTGGCAGGTCGGGCTGATCGGCCACGACGGGCAGGAGTGGCACCCCACCCGTGACTGGGACGCGCACCGGGAGCGCTCGGCCGAGTCCCGCTGGGCCGAGCTGGCCCTGGGATGGGCCCGCGGCCACCACCTGGCGGCCGTGGTGGGAACCCCGGATTCCTCCGGCACCGCGCGCCCCCTGCTGTCCGATCTGACGAGGCGTGACGGTGTGCGCACCCGCCGCGGCAGCCTGCTGCGCGCCCTGCGCACCTCCCCCGGCATCAGTGCCACCCCGGAGTCCCTGCAGGCCTCCCTGGCGTGGGCGTTCCCGCTGGTCCCCGCCTCCGTCATCGCCGAGGAGACAGCGGCGATGCTGCGTGAGGGGGAGGCGCTGGGGCTGGTCGACGCGGGTGCGTTGACCGTGCTGGGCGGGCAGCTGGTGCTGGCCCTGGATGAGGACGTGATGCAGGCCGATCGGCGGCTCACCGAGGCACTAGAGGTGTCGGCGCCACCGCCGGTCTCCGAGGTGCTGGTGGACGCCGATCTCACCGTAGTGATCCCCGGCCGACCCTCGGAGCAGCTGATGCCGCTGCTGGATTGGACGGAGGTGGTCTCCCGCGGCGGCGCGGTGACGCTGCGCCTCAGCGCCTCCTCGATCCGTCGGGCGCTCGGCGTGGGTGGGGACCCGGAGCTGCTGCTGGACCTGCTGCGCGAGCACTCCCGCGCCCCGCTCCCCCAGGCCGTGGAGTACCTGGTGCGCGATGAGCAGCGCCGCCACGGCCGGGTGCAGGTCTCCCGGGCCGCCACGGTGCTGCAGGCCGAGGCCGAGGTGCTGGACCTGCTGCAGGCCGCCGCGGAGGCGACAGCGCTGAACCTGCGCCGCCTGGCCCCCACGGTGGCGGTGACCATGTCCGATCCCGGTTTCGCCCTGCAGTGCGCACGCCGCGCGGGGCTGTCACCCCAGGCGGTGGGGGCCGACGGACGCCCGGCCGATGCGCAGCTGTCGCACTCCCTGGCGGGCGGTCCCCTGGCGGCGGACCTGGTCACCGTGGACGGGCCGGAGCTGCGCCTTCCCCCGGCCGAGGCCGTGGCCCGCATCCGGGAGGCCGAGGCGGGGGGCGCCGATCTGAGCGTCACCGACCGTCTGCTGGAGGCCATCGCCCAGGGAACCTCACTGGCGCTGGGCATCGTGGACGGCAGGGGCGGTGTGGTGGTGAAGCAGGCACAGCCGATCTCCCTGGAGGGCGGGCGTCTGCGCGCCCGCGAAGCAGGCCGGGACGAGGAGTTCACGGTGCTGGTGCACCGGGTGACCCTGGGCTGAGTCGCAGTCGGAGCACCCCTTGCTGCCCGTGGCACCACGGCACGGCAATGGGGAGTGGTCCCCATCGCGCCGCGGGGTGTGACCTGCGGTACGATCCCCCTTGGCCGGGAGGTGCTCACCCCCGGTCCCCAGTGTCCGGTTCGCGCACCGCAGCCGGTGACAGATTGCTTGGAAGGGGAACCCCATGACTGCTCCCACCGGCGGCTTCGACGTCGCATCCCTCAAGAAGAACGCCCTCATCGCCACCATCGTCGGCTTCCTTTGCGGCGGCGTGATCCCCGGCGTGCTGGGCCTGCTCGGCTACCTCAAAGCCGATACGGAGCCCGAGACCGCCCGGAAGTTCACCAAGTGGGCCTGGATCGCCTTCGCGATCATCTGGGTGCTGAACATCCTGTTCTGGATCATCGCTCTGGCCACGGGCATCTTCAGCGCCTCGGTGAGCACCTACTGATCCGTCTCCGGCCGCCC
>NZ_JALXKT010000027.1:0-40854 GCF_025144775.1 Brachybacterium sp. p3-SID957
GTCTGCGGCCCGTGGCCGGGATGCGCTCAGGCGCCCCCGGCGGCGCGTCTGGCCCGTGCCTCGGTGAGGCGACTGCGCAGGTTCCGGTACGCCCGGTGGATCCGGTACGCGAGGTAGAGCCCGGCTGCCAGCATCACCAGGGCCAGGATCCCCGCCACGACCGGCAGCACGACGGTGAGCACGGCGATCACAACGACCGCCACGTCCTCACCGACGGAGACCAGTGCGTTGGACACCGGTTCAGGTGACACGTTGACCGCCGCGCGGGCTGTGGCCTTGGTGGTGTGGACGCCGAAGGCGGCACCGGCACCGAGCACGGCCATCACGATCGCGGAGGTGGTGTCGGTCTGCCCGCCCACCAGGTAGCCGATGGCACCGCCGGCGACGGGGCGGATCACGGTGTGCAGCTGGTCCCAGAAGGAATCGAGGAACGCAATCTTGTCCGCGGCGAAGTCGACCAGCAGCAGGATCCCGGTGATCACCAGCACGTCGGTGCGCTGCAGCGCATCGGGGATCTGCTCAAGAGCGAAGAGGCGGCCGGACAGGCCCAGGACGAAGGCCATGAGGTAGGGCCTCATGCCGCTTGCCACGCCGGAGCTGAGCGTCATCATCAGGGCCTCCATGGAGGTCCCCCCTTCTCCTGCCGGCGGGCCGGCGGGCTCATCGTGTGGACTGCGGAGGTGTCAACGACGGGGGCGTCGCTCGGATTCCCGCCGGTGCAGTTCGATGCGTAGTGCCCGGATGTCCTGGCCGGACGGAGCGGAGTACTCCCACAGGGGGCGGTCGAAGGCGGGCATGACCACGCGCCTGCCGTCCCGCAGGCGCAGGGCAGCGGTGAGCCAGTGCACCGGGTGCACCACGCGCGACTCGACCGCCACCACCTCCGCCCAGGGAACCGTGCGTGCACCGAGCGCACCGACCACGCGCAGCCCGTCATCGAAGATCTCCACCCGGGAGCGGGCTGCTGCCAGGGCCGTGATCACGAATCGGGCACCCAGCAGCCCGGCCACGAGCGCCAGTCCCCCCAGGCCCAGCAGCACCAGCAGCATGCCCAGACCCGGGGAGCGGCCGTCCTCCAGTCCGGACCACACCAGCACCCCCACCGCGGTCATCACCACGGCAGCGCCCAGCAGCAGGGCCGCCGCGATCAGCCGCACCACGGTGTCCCTGGTGGCATGGGCGGGCAGCAGGGCGCGCACCATCGGGCGAGCCCCGCGCGCACGCGGGCCCTGCAGCTCCTGCACCATCCGCTCCACCGTGGCGCTGCTGCGGCTGTAGTCAGGCTGTGCGCGGCGATCGGTGTCCGGGCCGAGATGGCGGGGGATCGTCATGGACCCAGGCTAGACCCTGCGTAGAGTCATGCCCATGGATTCCACCGGCCCCCGCTTCCGTCGCCCCGCCCCGCTGTTCAACTCGGTGGCGGAGGCGATCCCCGGCGAGCCGGATCCCGCGTCCTCGACGGATCTGGCCCACGACTCCGCACAGGCACTGCTGGACGGGGTGTACCGCACGGCTGACCCGGAGGTCGTCGACCGCGTGGTGGGCCTGGTGGCGCAGGAGGGCCTGGGAGACCTGGCGGCGCTGTGGTCGGCCTCCCCCGCGACCACTCTGCCCGGGGCGCTGTGGCGGCTGTACGTTCTGCACACCTGGGTACAGCGCAACGGCGATGACGTGGTGCGCCGCTATCGCGCCGGATCGCGCACGGTGCCGGGGCTGCGCTACCTCTCCGGCATCGCGGAGCCGCCGGACGTCGAGCAGGTGCGCCGCACGATGGACGACATCCTGCGCGGCGCCTTCACCGGTGACCTCGCGCTGGCCCTGAACCGGGCGGGGGCGGTGGCCACGGTGGCCGCCCACGGCACGGCCCACCTGGCCGATCGCGAGGACGTCGACGAGGCGGAGCAGGAGCGGCTGATGGTGCAGGCCGAGCGGCTGCTGTCCACCGGAGAGGCGCTCGTCGCCGCCGGTCACCAGGCGGAGGCCGGCACGCTGGAGTGAGGCCGGGGCCACCGGCACGCCGGCTCCCGAGGTGAGACCCGGAGCCACCGGCACGCCGGCTTCCGCGGTGAGACCCGGGAGCCACCGCCGCGATGGCCCGGGGGCTGTGGGAGCACCGGCCCGGCTGTGACGAGGTCTGCGCGAGATCGCCCGGCAGCACGGTGTGAGATCGGCGTCGTCGCTCGTGGTGGCCCACCTCAGGGCAGGTGCTCTACGATGGCTCATGCGCCGGGCCGCGGTTGCCCCGGGCTCCAACATCTGCCGCTTCGAGCGGCCTTCGCGCCGACAGGCGCATCCCGGTCCGGCGCACCAACGTCATCGGCCCCCGGCTGTGGTCGGCGAGTGCCGCCCGGCCCCCACGAGGAGGCGCGCGAGCGTGGACCTGTTCTTCCCGCGCAGGGTCGAACGTCCGCTGTACGGACAGTTCGGGGAGCTCGCGCAGATCCTGGTGCAGGCCGCCGACGCTCATTCCCGTCTGCTCGGCCACGGGTACCGCGAGCGCAGCCGGATCCTGCCCGCCCTGCACGAGAACGCCACGCGCGCCACGGAGCTGTGCGGCCGCATCGCCAACCGTCTGGCGGAATCGCTGATCACCCCGTACGAGGCAGAGCTGCTGTACGAGTTCGCACTCACCATCGCCGATACCACCGACTCCCTCGAGCACACCTCCGAGCTGCTCGTGCTCACCCGGGTGGGCTCCTTGCCCACCCCGCTGCTGGAGGCCGCCAAGGGCATCGAGCGCGCCGCCGAGCACACCCTGGTGGCCACCTGGTCGCTGAACCGAGTGGCGGACATCGAGGACTACTACACCCAGGTGCGCAAGATCCGCCGGCAGGGCGACCGACTGGTGCGGCAGGCGCTGGCTGAGCTGTACCGCCGCGGCGGGGCCTCCTCCGACCTGCTCGCCTTCCGGGACGTCACGTCAGCGATCGGCCGCACCATCGAGCTGCAGGAGCGCACCGCACGCCTGGCGGACCTGCTGCGGGTCAAGGAAGCCTGAGTGTCCGTCGGACTGCTGGTCCTGGTGGTGGGGCTCGCCCTGGCCCTCGCCTACGTCAACGGATTCCACGACGCCTCCAATGCGGTCTCCACCGCCATCGCGACCCGCTCCCTGCGGGAGTCGACGGCGCTGGCCATGGCCGCCCTGCTGAACCTGCTGGGCGCTCTGCTGGCCCTGCTGATCCTGGCGCTGACCACGACGTGGGCGCTGAGACTGCTGGGTCTGACGGAGATGGCCGCTGCCACTGCGGGGGACCCGGACCTGCTGGCCTTCGCACTGATCGCGATAGCACTGTCCACGCTCGCCTGGGAGGTGGGCACCTGGTGGTACGGGATGCCCTCCTCGACCTGGCACGCCTTCTACGGCGGGGTGGCCGGTGCGTACCTCGCCCTCGGCAAGGGGGGCTCCGTGGACCGGATCGCGGCCCTGGTGCTGATCCCCACCCTGCTGGGGCCGGTGCTGTCGGTGGCGCTGAGCTACCTGGCGATGCGGGCCCTCATGGCCATCGGTCGCACGGAGCGCCTGCGCACCGGGCACATCCGCTTCGCGCAGACGGTGTCAGCGGGCGCGGTGGCCACCGGCCACGGAATGAACGACGTGCGGCTCCCGATGGCGGTGGCGATGGTGGCTGCCGCGTCCGCGGGCCTGGAGCCCGCCTCCACGATGTTCCTGGGAGTCCCGATCGCGGTGGCCGTCGCGGCCGGCACCCTCATGGGCGGCCACCGCATCATCCGCACCATCGGCCGGCGCATGACCGATCTGTCCGCCTCACAGGGGCTGGCCGCCGAGAGCTCGGCCGTCCTGGTGATCGCCGGGCTCGCCGCGGGGATCCATGCGCCGATCTCCACCTCCCACACACTGGCCTCCGGCGTGGTGGGCGCGGGCCTGGCCCGCGGGCCGCGCCACATCAAGTGGAACGTCGTTCGCAGCGTCGTGCTCACGTGGCTGCTGACACCGTTCGGGACCGGGCTGATGTCCTTGGCAATGGTCATCGTGGTCATCAGCCTGCGCTGAGACCGGGCGTCCCCCGGGACAGCGGGCGCCGATATCCTGGGCGGGCCCCGAGCAGGCCGGGCCCCGAGCAGAAGGAGGACCGATGTCCGACCGTGACAGCACCTCAGGCGGCCGACGCCGCCCCACCTACGGGCTGCCCGGTCCGGTCCCCGGCAGGGACGACGCCGCACCGCAGGGGCAGCCCGGTGCACAGGGGTCCGGCGTCCCGGGGCACGACGGCCAGGGATACGGGGCGCAGGGATACGGCTCTCAGGGGTACAACGGGCAGGAGCAGTACGGTGCCCCGTCCCCGGTCTCGGCCCCCATCGGCCCGGCCGGCCAGGCGCCCCCGCAGCCCGCGCAGGATCCCTACGGCGCATCACCCCACGGCCACCCAGTCGGCGCCTCCCCCTACGCGGCATCCGCGCCCGCACCCGGTGGGCCCACCCATCCGCGGAAGCGACGTGGGATCATCCCCCTGGTGGTCGGCCTGGTGCTGCTGCTCGTCATCGCCCCGGCAGTGACCATCGGCGGACTGGTGTGGTCCTTCGGTTCGATCGTGTCGGACCAGGTCAGCGGCCCGGCCGTGCTGCAGGGCAGCTCCGGCGAGGTGCCGATGGCCGCCAACGAGATGATCATCGTGTACATCCCCTCCGAGGACGCGGCCGGCAGCCGCTGCACGGCCGAGACCCCCGATCAGGGGTCGATCACCATCGTTCCCACCTCGGGCACCGTCACCTTCGGCGACGGCTCCACCTACGAGCAGACCATCGGGGTGGCCGCGGTCGCCGACACCACGGTCACCGTCAGCTGCGAGGGCACCGACGCACCCGCCTACCTGGGTCCGTACAGCGTGTTCGGCATCGCCGGCCCACTGCTCATCGGCCCCGCGATCGGCATCTTCACTGGACTCGTGGGCCTTGTGCTGGTGATCGTGGGCATCGTGAAGCTCGTGCGCTCACGCCGCGGCTGACCTTCCCGGTCGAAGATGCCCCGCGGTGTGAACCGGGGCGGTGGTCCCGTCTCACCGCTCGACCCTGGCCTGCCGCTGCATCACCCTGCTCCCCTACAGTGGTCTGGCAGGACCACCACCGAGGACGGAGCGCCGCACATGCATCCCCGCGCAGGCCAGAAGGCACAGACCGAGGACCTCGTCGACGTCGACGAGCTGCTCGATGCGTACTACGACATCCACCCCGATCCCTCGGATCCCGACCAGGCCGTGTCCTTCGGGACGTCCGGGCATCGCGGCTCCTCGCTGGACGCGAAGTTCAACGAGGACCACATCGCCGCCACCACGCAGGCCATCGTCGAGTACCGGGCCTCGCAGGGGATCCATGGTCCGCTGTTCATCGGCCGTGACACCCACGCCCTGTCCCGTCCCGCGTTCGACACCGCGCTCGAGGTGCTGGCGGGCAACGAGGTGGCCACCCTCATCGACTCGATGGACGGCTACACGCCCACCCCGGCGATCTCGCACGCGATCCTGGTGCACAACCGGGGCAAGGGCGCCGAGGACTCCTCGCGCGCCGACGGCATCGTGGTCACCCCCAGCCACAACCCGCCCCGGGACGGTGGCTTCAAGTACAACCCGCCCCACGGCGGCCCCGCTGATTCCGATGCCACCTCCTGGATCGCGGATCGCGCCAACGAGATCCTCGCCTCGGGCCTGCGGGACGTGCGTCGTCACGGCCGCCAGAAGGCGTTGCAGGACGCCGGTCGTCACGACTACCTCCACACCTACGTGGAGGACCTCTCCTCCGTGGTCGACATCGCGGCGATCCGGCGGGCCGGGGTGCGCATCGGCGCCGATCCTCTGGGCGGCGCGGCCGTGGATTACTGGGCCACGATCGGTGAGCTGCACGATCTGGACCTCACGGTCGTGAACCCCGCCGTCGATCCGCAGTTCGGATTCATGACCCTGGACCGGGACGGCAAGATCCGGATGGACTGCTCGAGCCCCTGGTCGATGGCCTCGCTGCTGGAGCAGCGCTCGAGCTACGACATCGCCACCGGCAACGATGCGGACTCCGATCGGCACGGGATCGTCACCCCCGATGCCGGGCTGATGGATCCCAACCACTACCTGGCCGTGGCCATCCGCTACCTCTTCGCCCATCGCCCAGACTGGCCCGCAGGCGCCAAGGTCGGCAAGACGGTGGTCTCCTCCCGGCTGATCGACCAGGTCGTCTCCTCCCTGGGGCGCGAGCTGTTCGAGGTGCCGGTGGGCTTCAAGTGGTTCGTGCCCGGGCTGATCGACTCCTCGGTGGGCTTCGGCGGGGAGGAGAGCGCCGGAGCATCGTTCCTGCGCAAGGACGGATCGGTGTGGACCACCGACAAGGACGGCATCATCCTGGCGCTGCTGGCCTCGGAGATCCTCGCGGTCACCGGGCGCACCCCCAGCCAGCTGCACGCGGAGCTGGTGGAGGAGTTCGGTCGCAGCTCGTACGCGCGTATCGATGCCCCGGCCGATCGGGAGCAGAAGGCGCGTCTGAAGGCGCTCAGCGCCGACGAGGTCACCGCCGACGAGCTGGCCGGCGAGCCGATCACCGCCGCCATCACCGAAGCCCCTGCGGGGGGCGCGATCGGCGGTCTGCGGGTCTCCACCGAGTCGGCCTGGTTCGCGGCACGCCCCTCGGGCACCGAGGACGTGTACAAGATCTACGCGGAGTCGTTCCGCGGTGATGAGCACCTGGCACAGGTGCAGGACGCCGCCAAGGCGCTCGTGGACGGGGTCCTCAGCGACTGACCTCCTGGCCCGCGCGGTACCACCGCCCAGGGCGTGGCGCCATGCACAGGGCTCTTGCAACGGAGCCCGCACGTTGTCACCCTGGTACGCCGAAGGTAAAGAATCGGTAGGGTAATGTTCCCGACCGGACCGCAGGGCCCAAGGCACCGAGGCTCCCGCTGCGCGGGAGCGATAGAGAGAGGGGGTACCGCGTCCATGCGATTGCGAGCACGAATGTGCGTCTGCACCGCCGCCATGGCGATCGCAGCCCCCAGCGCTCTGCCGGGGGCTGCAGCTCTTTCCCCGGAAACGGGTCTGACTGCAGAGCAGTCCGCTGCTGTCGCCGGCATCGGTGTCAGCCTCGCCCTGGGGGCGGATGCCTCCCGCGGCGGGACCCCCAATGACAGAGGCAACAGGCACCCCTGCGGCGATGACCCTCGTGACTCCTCCTGCGGCAAGGGCAAGGACGGCGGGGCTGATCCCGAGGACGGGGAGGTCGAGGATCCTGCCGAGGGGCGGACTCCGATCGAGGTTCCGGGCGGGGGTGCCCCTCCCGAGGAGAACCCCGGAAGGGACTCTGTTGAGGAGGAAGAGGAGTTCTCAGAGCGGACATCGGAGCCGACGGACGGGTCCGATCCCACCACCCAGCCGTCCTCCCCGGATCCCACCGACGGCACCACGTCCACACCGACCGAGCCGAAGCCCACCGACGGCACCACGCCCACACCGACCGAGCCGAAGCCCACACCGACCGAGCCGAAGCCCACGGAGGGCACACCCACGGTTCCCGAGCCGACGGATGATGCACCGTCGGCGCCCACCGCAGAGCGCACCACCGGAGCCACGACACCTCCCGTCGACCCGGAGGAGCGCCAGGACGAAGCCCCCGCGGGAGAGGCCTACGGCAGCAGGACCGAGGCCGAAGAACCACTTGCCGAGGAGAACGTCGACCCCGGCACCTCCGAGGATCCGCCCCTCACGGAGGAACAGCCCGCCCAGCAGGCGGAGCCGATAGAACCCCCCATGGACGCCCACGAGGTGGAGCCGGTGGAACCGTCCGAAGACGCCACGGAGGCCGAGGTGGCAGCCGCACCCGCCGAGCCCAGCAGCCCCTCCCCGCAGCCTGCGCCGTCGCCCGGAACCCCGGGACCGCAGACCGCGAACGCCGAGGAGGCGACTGCTGCGGAGACCGGGCTGGAGAGCGACACCGACCAGCCGCCCGCCAGGCCAGCAGGGTCATCGGACAGCGGACCCCTCACCCGGCTGATCCATGCCATCACCCAGAGCGACTCCCGTCCCGCCGGGCGCATCCGCCAGGTGCTGATGGTGGCTCTCGGCGTCGGCTTCCTCACCGCGGCCGGATTCGTGGGTGCGACCTGGCGCGGCCGACACGCCACCGTCGATATCGAGGATTCCGACCCCGACGACCCACGCAGATGATCCTCTCGCTCGCCCAGCGGTGATCCCTCCGCTCGCCTCGGCGCTCAGTGGGTCTAGACGCTCAGTGCGTCCCACGCATCGCTCGTGCGCCGGCGGGCTCGCCTGCGGGGCAGGTCAGCGCGTCTGATCCCGCCCTTCGCGCAGCAGGCGCCGCACATGGGCCATGATCGACGGGACCGCGCGCTGCATGCCCAGGACCGTCTCGTCGAAGGCCTCCTGCTCGTCGTACCACGGGTCCGGCACATCGAGGTCCTCGTCACGGGCATCGATCGAGGTCTCCGGGTCGAACTGCCTCCATAGCAGCACCTCGGGGCTGGCCTGCCCCTCCGGGATCTGCTCCATCATGCGCCGCAGCGACTGCAGGTGCTGGGAGGTCATCACCAGCACCAGGTCCCAGGTCGTGAGCTCGGACAGGTGCACCGTGCGTGCGGTGTGCTCGAAGGGCTGCCGATAGCCGGCGCGCTCCAGGGCGAACATCGTGCGCTCATCCATCGGCAGGCCCTCAGCGTCCCAGCTGGTCCCGGCCGACTCCACCTCCACCTGCTCGGACAGCCCCGCGGCGCGCACTGCCTCACGCAGCATCACCGCTGCCGCCGGGGAACGGCAGATGTTCCCCGTGCATACGGTGAGGACGCGCAATGTCGACATTCGCCCATTGTGCCAGGCCGGGTGCGCGGGCGGAGTCTTGCGGCGCACCGTGGGGAACCGCACCCGAACCGGACAGATGCATGGGATGCGCGTACCCCGCGTCATCCGGGGCCCGTACAATGCCGACGGAAGGCATGCGGGGTCTTCGCGACCCTGCGGGGGAAGCCCGCGCACACACCCGAAATCGACGGCCCAGGAGGTCAGCCATGGCCGACATCATCCGCGCCCACGACGACGACTGGTCGCTCGTGCGCGAGATCCGCCTACGCTCGCTCAGCACCGACCCCTCGGCCTTCGGCCAGAGCTGGGACAAGGAATCCACCTACGACGACTCGGTGTGGCGCCAGCGCGTCGACGAGGCCACCTGGTTCCTGGCCGTGGAGAGCGGTCAGCCCGTGGGCGTGGTCGCGGTGCGTCAAGAGGAGGACTCCCCCGACGACGAGCGCGAACTCCAGGCCATGTGGGTGACCCCGGCCTCCCGCAAGACGGGTATCGCCCAGGCGCTGGGCGAGGCCGTGCTGGAGTGGGCCCGCGAGGACGGCGCGAGCACGGTCACCCTGTACGTCGGCCCCTCCAACACCGGCGCCCTGGCCGTGTACGAGAGCCTGGGCTTCAGCGACACCGGTGACCGTTGGCGGATCGTCGAGGACGATCCCGACGGTGCCTGGATCAAGATGGCTCGCGCGCTTTGAGCACCACCGACCGCCCTCACTGGGCGGCCCGGATCGAGGACGTCAAGAACAGCATCGTCGGCGGTGTTCTGCGCAGCCTGGGCTGGGACCTCCGCCTGCAGCCGTTCCACGGCTACGGCACCCCCTCGCACGTGAGGATCCTGGCCAAGCTCCTGTACGCCACCAAGGGCACGCCCGCCGACTACTACGACCAGCCGGTGCACGACATGCGCTCGATGGCGGTGCGGGGCTGGCGGAACTTCACCGCGCAGGTCGCGCCCAAACGCAAGGTGCACATCTCCATCGGCGGCAAGCAGTACACCCAGCGCGCCGACCGCACCGGAATCGTCGATGCGCGGCTGGACGTGGATCTCGAACCAGGTGAGCACGAGGCGGTGCTGTGGACCGTTCCGGGCAACGAGGTCACGGCCACCGTCACCGTCTACGCCCATGGCGAGCGCCTGGGCCTGGTCAGCGACATCGACGACACCGTGATGGTGACGTGGCTGCCGCGGCCGATGCTGGCCTTCTGGAACGCGTTCGTAGTCCACCAGTCCTCCCGCAAGGTGGTGCGCGGCATGCCGATGCTCTACCAGCGGATCATGCGCGAGCATCCGGACAGCCCGGTGGTGTACCTGTCCACCGGCGCATGGAACGTGTTCCCGGTCCTGAAGCGGTTCCTGTACAAGAACGGCTACCCAGACGGTCCGCTGCTGCTGACCGACTGGGGCCCCACCAACACCGGCATCTTCCGCTCCGGGCAGGAGCACAAGGAGCGCTCGCTCGAGCAGCTGGCGTCCTTCCTGCCACAGGTGAAATGGCTGCTGATCGGAGACGACGGCCAGCACGACCCCTCGATCTATGCGCGCTTCGCCGAGAAGCGCCCGGAGAACGTGCAGGCGATCGCGATCCGACAGCTCACGGAGTCGGAGCAGCTGCTCGCCCACGGCACCACGCGGCCGCTCGAAGAGCCGTCCGAGCAGAACACCACCCCCCCGATGGTGCAGGCACCGGACGGCCACGGGCTGCTGAAGAAGCTCCAGCAGATCGGTCTGCTCAAGGCCAGCGCCTCCCGGTGACAGGCACCCAGTTCGTTCCCGTCAGGATCCGGCAGGCCCGCGCCTGCGACATCCCGGTCCTGCTGGAGATCGTCCAGTCCGCCTACCGCGGTGAGGGCGGATGGACCACCGAGGCGCACCTGGTGCGCGGACACCGCACCGATGAAGCAGAAGTGCGCGGTCTGCTCGAGGACCCTCACGCCTTGCTCCTGGTGGCCCAGCGACAGCCGGCATCGGACCCGGCAACGGTGGGGCCGACGCGAGGAGCGACGACGGGGCCGACCGGGGCGCCCGCTGCCGCCCTGTCGGTGCTGGGATGCTGCTACACCCGCCTGGACCCGGATGAGCCCCAGCGGGCGGAACTCGGACTGTTCGCCGTCAGCCCCTCCGCCCAGGGCGCCGGAGTGGGACGGGCACTGATCGAAGCACACGTGGCACGCCGTGCACAGGACGGTGTGCGCCGCATCGAGCTGTGCGTCCTGCAGAACCGTCCCGAGCTGCGCGCGTGGTACGAGCGTCGCGGGTTCCAGACGATGGAGGGCACCCTCCCGTTCCCGGCCGATCCATCCCTGCTGGTGGAGCCCGGCCTGAGGATGGAGCGGATGGTGCGGACGTTGCTGCCGAGTTCGGCAGGCCGCTGACCTGCGACGTCCGTCCCTCTTGTGAAGTGCGTCCCAGGATAGGCTGGGCCCATGAGCATGGACGCTTACTCCCCCGCCGCCTATCGCTTCGCCAACACCCCGTACCGGCGTGTGGGCCGTTCCGGGCTGAAGCTGTCGCCCATCTCGCTGGGACTGTGGCAGAACTTCGGTGAGAACCGGGATCCGCTGACGCTGAGGACGATCGTGCGCCGCGCATTCGACCTGGGCATCACGCACTTCGACCTTGCCAACAACTACGGCCCTCCCCCTGGCAGCGCCGAGACCCACATCGGTCGGATCCTCGACCAGGACTTCAGCAATCATCGTGACGAACTGGTGATCTCCACCAAGGCCGGCTACGAGATGTGGGACGGTCCCTACGGTGACGGCGGTTCCCGCAAGTACCTGCTGAGCTCCCTGGACCAGTCCCTGGAGCGGCTGGACCTCGACTACGTGGACATCTTCTACCACCACCGCGAGGATCCGGAGACTCCGCTGGAGGAGACGATGGGAGCACTGGACCAAGCGGTGCGCTCCGGGAAGGCGCTGTACGTCGGCATCTCCAACTACTCACCGGAGAAGACCCGAGAAGCCGCGAGGATCCTCGCTGATATGGGCACTCCGCTGCTGATCCATCAACCCTCGTACTCGATGTTCAACCGTCACATCGAGAACGGGCTGCTGAAGACGGCGGAGGAGCTCGGCATCGGCCTGGCGGCGTTCTCCCCCCTCCAGCAGGGACTGCTCACGAACCGCTACATGTCCGGTGTGCCGCAGTCCTCGCGGGCCGGGAGCTCCTCGCCATCGCTCAGCGAGAAGCAAGCTCGCGACCCGGAGTACCAGAAGCGCGTTCGCGGCCTGTCCGACATCGCCCACGAGCGCGGGCAGAGCCTCGCGCAGATGGCGCTGGCCTGGGCGCTGCGCCATCCACAGGTGTCCACTGCACTGGTGGGCGCTTCGTCCGTGCACCAGCTCGAGCAGAACATCCAGACCCTCCAGAAGCTCGACTTCACGGACGACGAACTGCGCCGCATCGACGAGTTCGCGATCGACGGCACCGCCCGCTGACGCACCGCAGCAGGCCGGGTGCTCCGAGGCCGAGCAGCACACGCATCGGGTGGGTTGAAAGCCCAGGTCCGGGAGTCGGTCACACACGTTGAGAGTGGGGCGCGTCTGAGAACCACACATGGTTCCCAGATGCGCCCCGCTTGTCATCGCCGCAGATCAGCGAGCTTCCCATCGGTTGATCGGGCCGGATCCACATCGAGGTTCCTCCCCATGCATCACCAGTGCAGGGCCCCTAGGTTAGGGCCATGCCTCCCCGAACGCGCCCACCGCGGGGCGCCGTACTCGCTCGCGCTGAGCTTCGTGCGGCCGGTGTGCACCCGCGGCGCCTCGCCTCATCGGAGTTCACCGACGTGTTCAGCGGGCACGTCACGCCATCGAGTGATCCCGCCCCGCTGTTCGACATCGCAGATGTGCTCGTGCGGGCCAGGCTGCCCGGGGCTCTCCTCAGCCACACCACTGCAGCTGAACTGTGCGACCTGCCCCTTCCGGATCACGCCCGGTACGCCACAGGCGGGACGCTCCATGTCACGGTCCCGGCAGCCGACCGTCGCCGCGCCGGCCCCCAGGTCACCACCCATCGGCTCAGCAATCCGGGTCAGACCGCGCGCGAGCCGCTGCCCACCGTCGGCATGCCCGCTCTTCTGTGCGGTCTGGCGACTATGCTGAGCACGGAGGAGATGGTTCTCGTGCTGGATCACCTGATGGGTCCAGCGGCACAACACCGTCGCCGCTCGCGCGACGAGATCTGGCGATTCGCATCGATCGGTGCTCCCATGCCCGGGAAGGCGCGGCTGCGCCAAGCGCTGTGGCGGGCCCGACCGGATGTGCCGAGCGGCATCCATACACGTATCCGCCGGTTCTTCCATCTCGCTGGAGTCCCGCCACCTGTCGAGAACCTGTCCCTGGCGACGGACATCCCCGGGATCAGTGTGATGGTGGATTTCGCCTATCCCGAGTCGCGCATCGGGATCCTGTGGACCGATTCCTCGAACTCGCCACGCTTCCGTCGGGAAGCTCGACTCCGCGAAGCCGATCTCCTGCAGCTGGGATGGATCGTGCTCCATCTGTCCCTCGCAGATCTGGATGACCCGCAGGGGTTCGTCGCGGTGTTCCGGGCTGCATCGAGAACTCGCCGGGCGGCGGCCTGACCCCGCCGGCCGTCCGAACCCACCGGTGGTCTGAGCCGATCGGAAGCATGCCCAGGCTCCGGGCACCTTTTATGACATACCGGGTGCTTCTGCTTGGAGTAGGACGCATCTCAGAACCACGAGATGGTTCTGAGATGCGTCCCGCATCGAGTGCCGCGAGCCCGGTCCCGCAGCAGGCACAACGGATCGGACGCGCCGGGGCCCGGCAGCATCAGCCGGGGGCCCGGCAGCATCAGCCGGGGGCCCGGCTGCATCAACCGGTGTTCTTCAGGCCCGCCGCCACACCGTTGATCGTGGTGAGCAGGGCTCGCTGGAGATCCGGTTCCAGCTGCTCCCCGCGCTCGGTGGCCGCTCGGGCCCGCTGCAGCAGCGCGACCTGCATGTACGAGATCGGATCGAGATAGCGGTCACGCACGGCAAGGGTGCGCTTGAGCACCGGCTGGTTGTCCAGCAGGCCCAGCACGCCGGTGAGGCGCTCGATCTCCTCCACCGCCAGGTTGTACTCCGCACGGATGGTCTCGAACAGCGGCCACAGCCGCTCCGGCACCAGGGAGTGCACGTAGTGAGCGGCGATCTGCATGTCCGTCTTGGCCAGGGTCATCTCGACGTTGCTGATGACGGTGCGGAAGAAGTGCCAGTGGCGCAGCATGTCGTGCAGGTCCGGCTCCAGCCCGGCCTCCCGCGCGGCCTTCAGCCCGGAGCCGGCGCCGAACCAGCCCGGCACGATCTGCCGCGACTGCGTCCAGCCGAACACCCACGGGATCGCCCGCAGGCCGTCCAGGCCCTTCTCCGAGGTCGTCCGCTTCGAGGGCCGCGAGCCGATGTTCAGGTCGCCCAACAGCTCCACAGGGGTGGAGGTCACGAAGTACTCCGGCAGGTCCGGATCGTCCACCAGCTTCCGGTACGCCGCGAACGCCGCATCGGAGACCGTCTCCATCGCCTCGCCGAAGCGCACCAGCTGCTCCGGTGTGGTGCGCGGCTGCGTGTGCAGGGCGGATCCCTCCAGCACGGCCGCGAGGGACAGGTCGAGGTTCTCCCGCGCCAGCGTGGGGAGCATGTACTTGTCGGAGATGACCTCGCCCTGCTCGGTGAACTTGATCTCGCCCTCCAGCACCCCGTAGGGCTGGGCCAGGATCGCGTCGTACGTCGGCCCGCCACCGCGGCCCACGGAGCCGCCGCGCCCGTGGAACAGACGCAGGGTCACCCCGTGGCGCGCAGCGGCGTCGCGCAGACGACGCTGCGCCTGGTGGATCTCCCACTGGCTGGTCATCACGCCGGCTTCCTTGTTGCCGTCGGAGTAGCCCAGCATCACCTCCTGGCGATCCCCGCGCAGGCGCACCACCTCGCGGTAGGAGGGGTCGCTCAGCAGCTCGTCCAGGATCTCCCCGGCGTGACGCAGCTCCTCGACCGTCTCCAGCAGCGGTACGAAGCCGATGTCGGAGCGGTTCTTCTCGTCGCCGCCGGCGATGTTCACGAGCCCGGCCTCGCGGGCCAGCAGCACCGCGGCGAGGACGTCATCGGCCCCGCGGGTCATCGAGACGATGTAGGTCTCGATGACATGGGGCCCGTAGGTGCGGTGCGCGTCGCGGATCTCCCGGAACACGTTGAACGTGGTGCGGGTGGAGTCGTCCAGGATCGTCTCGTCCTCGGTGATGGCCGAGCCCACCAGCGGACGCCGGCTGGCCAGCTCCGCGGACAGCACCGCGGTGCGCTGGGTGCGGTCGAGATCGGAGTACGGGGTCTCCAGCTCCCCCACCTGGTCGAACAGCCGCACCAGCACCTCGTGGTGCTTCTCGGCGTGCTCACGCACGTCCAGCGTGGCCAGGTTCAGGCCCGAACCGGCCAGCACCAGCTGCGCGATCGCCAGTCCCCCGTCCGCCATGCGGGTGGCGCCGTGGCGGCGCAGCGCCTCGCGCACCACCGTGAAGTCGTCCTGCAGCTCGGCACCGTCGCGGTAGTCGCGCCCCGGCACATGCGGCTCACCGCTGTGGATCCGCCTGCGGGTGGCACGCAGCTTCGAGCGCATCGCCCCCAGCTTCAACCGGTACGGCTCCTCCAGGTACAGCTCCTGCTGCACCTCGTCGATGTCGGTGACGTGCTCGAGATCGGCCCGCAGGCTGGCGGTGAGCTCCTCGTCCTCGCCGGTGAGGGCGCTGGAGACGGACAGCTCGACGATCAGCTCGTTGATGGCCTCGATGGCGATGTCGATCGCGGTGTCGGCCTGCAGTTGCAGCACCTCCCGGGTGACCTCGGCGGTGACGTACGGGTTGCCGTCGCGGTCACCCCCGATCCAGGAGCCGAACCGCAGCGGCACCTCGCGGTCGTGCAGCTCCGCTCCGTACGTGCGCAGCTCGTCTCGGAGGTCGTCCAGCATCGCCGGCATGGTCTGGGAGTAGATCTGCCGCAGGTAGTACAGGGCGTTGCGGGCCTCGTCCTGGGGAGTGGGGCGCTGGCGGCGCAGCTCGTCGGTCTGCCACAGCGACTCGATCAGCTCCGCCAGTGCGGTGTCCTGACGGCGCCGCTCGACACTGCCCTCCTCGGTGTCCGTCTCCAACAGGTCCGAGATCCTGCGCAGCTTGGTCAGCACTGCACGTCGGGACGCCTCGGTGGGGTGCGCGGTGAACACCAGGCGCACGTCGAGCGAGTCCACCGCCTTCTGCAGGCCCTCGGCGCCCAGTTCCTCATGGATCGCCCGCACGGTGCGCGGAATCCAGGAGTCGGCGGTGGGGCGCTCGGCGAGAGCGCGCACTCGGTACACCTGCTCGGCCGCATTGGCCAGCAGGAAGTACTGAGTGAAGGCTCGGGTCAGGGCCGTGGCCTGCTCGATCGGCAGCCGGGCCAGGCGCTCCTGCACCTCGCGCGCCTCGACCGTGCTGTGGGAGGCCTTCGCCTCCTTGGTGAGCTGACGCACCTGTTCCACCAGATCCAGCAGCTCCTGGCCGTTCTTATCAGCGAGAGTGCGGCCCAGCAGGGTGGAGAGTCTGCGAACGGTCGCTCTCAGCGGTGCATCAATGTGCGGATCGTCCCCGACGACAGGGAACTCGCTGGTCAGGGTCGGAACGCGGATGGCGTCGGCATCGGGCACGGGGCCTCCTGGGTGGGACGGCGACACGGAGCGGTCACCGACATCGAGGGCGACCGCCGCGGCGCGGATGAACGGGGCCAGACTACCGCGCAGCGGCACTCGGGCCATCGCGGGCGACCGCAGAGCGGCACCCGGCGGGCACGTCCTGGGAACGACGAGGGCCCCGGCATGGATCACCGGGGCCCTCGCAATGGGCGGAGACGAGAGGATTTGAACCTCCGAGGCGGTTTATCACCACCTACTCCCTTAGCAGGGGAGCGCATTCGGCCGCTCTGCCACGTCTCCTGGTGCCGTCGGACGGCACGCCGATACAGCATACGGGAGGGCCGGGGCACCACCAAAGCGACAGTGGCTGATCAGCCGCGCATCACACCCATCACATCGTGGGGTGACCGCGGAATGCGGCAGCACGCAGCAGTCCCTGCCTCAGCTGCCGACGCAGGAGCCTCACAGCGAGAGCGTGGTGCGCAGCAGGTCGATGTGCTTCGGGGTGCCCACGCGGTACTTCACCAGGGTGAGCTCGCCCTCGGCGTCGATGGCGAAGGTGGAGCGGATGGTCCCCTCCACGATCCGCCCGTACATGTTCTTCTCCCCCCACGCCCCGTAGGCGGCCATGGTCTGGTGCGACTCGTCCGAGGCCAGGGTGTACGGCAGGTCCTGTTCGGCGACGAACCTGTCCAGGGCCTCCACCGGGTCCGGGGAGATCCCCACGACCCGATATCCCGCGTCGAGGAACATCTGATGGTTGTCCCGCAGGTCACAGGCCTGCCGGGTGCACAGCGAGGTGTTCGCTGCGGGGTAGAACCAGATCACGGCCGGTGCTCCGCGCAGCTCCTCCAGGGTCACTCGGCCACCTCCGGCGGTGGGCAGGTCGAAGGCGGGGGCGGCGTCGCCGATGGCGAGCTTCACGGGGGCGGTGCTCACGGGGCAGGACTCCTGATGGTCGGGTGGCACGGCTGCGCGGGATCGCGCGGCGGTCCCAGTATGGCCGGGTCGGGATCCCGGCAGGGCCGGATCGGCCGACCGCCCCTCACAGGCCGCTCACGCCGGATAGGTTCGATGCCACGGAACCGTCGAGGAGGACCCGATGACCGAGCGACTCTCCACCGCCACCCTGGGCTCACTGCCCCCCGAGGTGGCGCGCCCCACATACGACAGGACGGGGATCGAGGTGGGCATCGCACACATCGGCGTGGGCGGTTTCCACCGCTCCCACCAGGCGATGTACCTGGACCGACTGCTCGAGCAGGGAGCCGCCCGGGACTGGGGGATCTGCGGCATCGGCCTGCTGGACTCGGACGCGCGCATGCGGGACGCACTGACGGCGCAGGACGGCCTGTACACGCTGGTCCTCAAGCATCCGGACGGCGCCCGGGAGCGGCGGGTGATCGGCAGCCTCGTCGAGTACCTCCATACCCCCACGGACCTGGAGGCGGTGCTGGAGAGGCTGGCCGATCCCGCGATCCGCATCCTGACGCTCACGGTCACCGAGGGCGGGTACAACGTCTCCCGCACGCACGGCTCCTTCGACCTCACCGCACCCGGCGTCGCCGCGGACCTCGCCCCTGGAGCCGTACCTCGGACCGTGTTCGGCGTGGTCACCGCCGCGCTGGCGCGCAGGCGTGAGCGCGGGGTGCCGCCCTTCACCGTCCTCAGCTGCGACAACCTCCAGGGCAACGGGGAGGTGGCTCGCACGGCCTTCACCACTTTCGCCTCGGCACTGGACGAGGAACTGGGCTCATGGATGCGCGAGTCGGTGCGCTTCCCCTCCAGCATGGTGGACCGGATCACGCCGGTGACGGCGGAGGCCGACATCGTCGAGAACGACGACGCCCTGGGGGTGCACGACGCCTGGCCCGTGATCGCCGAGCCCTTCGAGCAATGGGTGATCGAGGACGACTTTCCCACCGGCAGGCCACCGTGGGAGCAGGTGGGTGCTCAGCTGGTCGACGACGTCGAGCCGTACGAGCACATGAAGCTGCGCCTGCTGAACTCCACCCACCAGGCGATCGCCTACCTCGGGTACCTGGCGGGCCATCGCTACGCGCACGAGACCATGGGCGATCCACGGATCGTGTCCCTGCTGAGGCGCTACTGGACGGAGGAGGCTCGACCGACGCTGCCTCCGGTCCCCGGGGTGGACCTGCAGGAGTACACCGACACCCTCGAGAAGCGCTACGGCAACGAGCACGTGCGCGACACCTTGGCCCGGCTGTGCGCAGACTCCTCCAACCGGATCCCGCCCTGGCTGGTGCCGGTGGTGCGGGACCGACTGGCTCAGGACGGGCCGGTGCACTGCTGCGCGGCGGTGATCGCCGCCTGGGCCCGCTACGCCGAGGGTGTGGACGAGCAGGGCGAGCCGATCACGGTGGTGGACGCGCTGCAGGACCGCGTGATGGCGGCCGCACGCGCCCAGCTGCCGGTGGAGCAGGGCGGCACCGGTGATGACCTGGCGTTCCTACGGGACCGGTCGCTGTTCGGGGACCTGGTGGACGATGACCGCTTCACCACTCCCTATCGCCAGGCCCTCTCGCTGCTGCACGCCAGGGGAGCCACCGCCATGCTGGACCTGCTGGCCCGGGCGCCTGGTCGACCTCCCGCCGCCGGAACGGACGCCGGGCAGACGCCCGACCCCGGCCCCCTGGATCGACCGGCGTCGAACGCGACAGGCACGTCGGACGCGACAGGCACGTCGGACGCGACGGGCACCCAGGCTTGACAGACGGCACCGCCCAGACCACGGACGTGTGGATGCTCGGCATCGGCGCCTCCCTGCTGATGCAGGCTGCCGGAGAGGGCAAGAAGTCCTCCACGTGATCAGTGCGGGGCCGCCCTGCCTGCTGGCGAGGGGCGGCCCTGCCGATCAGTCGCGGCACCCCCATCACCAGGGTCATCGGCGTCCATGCCCTGAGTGCAGGAGTCAATCTGCCGAGCGGTCCGTTGCACCGTCGGCAGCGCCGTCCATCGTGGCGAGGATCCCCAGGTCGGTGCGGGCCCACCAGTGCCCCGTCTCCCGCTTCTCCTGGGCCGTGGTGTACCGGTAGTCGTACAGCTTCACCCGCAGCCGCGCCGGCGGCGCACCATCGAAGGGATCGGTGCGCAGCAGGCGGCGCACCGCGGGGTCACCCTCGGCCAGCTTCTCCAGCAGTGCGACGAACCACCCCTCGGCGCCGGGCCGCAGGGCCAGGAACCACATCATCCAGTCCAGCCGCAGGTGGTACGGGGCGAACTGTCGGGGCCGCCGGGCCGGGTCCCCGGGCTTGCCCTTGAACTCGTAGGCCCGCCAGTCCCCCTCCTGCGGCGACCTGCTCATGGTCCCCTCGATCACCACCTCGAGGCGGCGCTTGGTCATGGATCCGAAGGCGCCGTAGGCGTTGACCAGGTGCCATCGGTTGAAGCTGGCGTTCATCAGCTGATGGCGGGAGAACAGGTTCCGCAGCGGCTTCCAGCTCAGCACCAGCAGCCAGGTGAACACCGCACCGGTGAGCAGCAGCCACCACAGCGGGGAGTGTGCGCCTGCTCCTGGGCCGATGAGCGGATCAGTGCCCTGACCGGTTCCCCCGTCGGCCCCCGGGGTGCCGCTCAGCGGAAGGCCCCACCCCGGCCAGGGGCCTCCCACGACCCATCGCAGGAAGGAATCACTGATCGCGCTGAACGCGACGATGATGGTGAGCCAGTTCAGCCAGGCGTAGTTGCCCGTGAGCACCAGCGCGAGCTGAGTGAGGATGATCAGGCATGCGGCGATCGAGGCGATCGGCTGGGGCGCGAGGATCAGCCACACCACTCCCAGCTGCACGGCGTGGCTGCCCAGCACCTCGCAGCGGTGCCACCAGCGCGGCTTCAGGTGCGCCCACCGGCTCAGCGGGCCGGGCATCGGCTGGGTCTGATGGTGGTGGTCCATGGCGGTGAGGTCCCGCCACGCGGTGTCGCCGCGCATCTTGATCATGCCCGCCCCGAACTCCAGGCGCAGCAGCAGCCACATCAAAAACAGCAGGATCAGCGTGGGCGGGGGCACCGCGTGCGAGCCCAGGAAGCCCACCACGAAGCCGACCTCCAGCAGCATCGACTCCCAGCCGAAGCCGTAGAACCGCTGGCCGATGCTGTGGATCGAGAGGTACAGGCCCCACATCGCCAGGAACACCGGGATCGTGGTCCAGGCCGGCCCCTGCTGCGGCAGCCCGACCACCACGGAGGCACCCAGCAGCATGCCCACGGTGCACATCGCGCGCAGCAGACGGTCGCTGTACGGGGTGCGATGCCAATGGAACAGGCTGGGGCTGCGCCGTGACGATGGACGCGCCAGGTGCTCGGGCGCCGGCAGCAGGCCCCGCTCCCCCAGCAGTGCAGGGAACTGGTGGTACGTGGACAGGAACGCGATCACGTAGATCACCGCCACGCCGCGCTGGATCACCTCGCGGGCGATGGTGCGGTCATGGGCGTCCAGGAGCGCCAGCCAGGTGCTGAGGTCCACTGATGCTCACCTCCTCGGTCCCCAGCATTGTGGGGCCTCGGCGCAGCGCAGTACATCTCCGGGATCGGGTCGGCTATCGTCCACCTGGACACCCCGCCGCCCGGGCGGAGAACCGAAAGGCACCCACCATGGCAGAACGCACCGTCACCATCGCCAGCCGATCGGGTCTGCACGCCCGGCCGGCCAGCATCTTCGCCAAGGCTGCAGCGGAGCAGCCGGCCATCGTCACCATCGAGAAGGTGGGCGGGAGCGCCGTGAAGGCCTCCAGCATCCTGATGCTGATGACGCTGGGAGCCGGCCACGGCGACGAGGTCGTGCTGCGCGCGGAGGGTGAGGGCTCCGAGGAGTCGGTCGATGCACTGGGCGACCTGCTGGAGAAGGATCTCGACGAGCAGGAGTGACCCCGCTCCGACCGGGAGCGTGACCTCTCAGATGCCGAGGTCGCCGAGGATCGGCAGACCCGCACGAACGGTATCGCGGCACTCCGCGGCGGTGCGCGCCGCAAGAGCCCTCGCCGCCAGTTCCTTCGCCTGCTCCAGAGTGACGCTGGCCAGCACTGCAGCGACCAGGGGCAGCGAGCGCGGCGCCATCGACAGGCTGCTCACCCCGAGCCCCACCAGCACCACCGCCAGCGCCGGGTCCCCGGCGGCCTCACCGCACACCCCCACCGGCTTGTCTGCGACCGCGCCGTCGACCGTCGGGCCCTCCCCGACCCGGCGCGCGCCCTCGCAGGTGGACTGGACCAGCGCCAGCACCGCGGGCTGCCACGGGGTGGTCAGATGCGCCAGGGCGCCCAGCTGACGATCGGCCGCCATCGTGTACTGCGTGAGGTCGTTGGTGCCGATCGAGGCGAAGTCACAGGCGGCCAGGTGGCGATCGGCGGTGATCGCCGCCGAGGGGGTCTCCACCATGATCCCGGCCGGGCCCAGCCCCCGCTCGTGGCACAGGGCCACGAAGTCCTCGGTGTCCTCGACGGTGGAGATCATCGGTGCCATCACCCATACCTCCGCCTGCGACGCCGCTGCGGCC
This sequence comes from Brachybacterium sp. p3-SID957, assembly GCF_025144775.1. Taxonomy (NCBI): domain Bacteria; kingdom Bacillati; phylum Actinomycetota; class Actinomycetes; order Micrococcales; family Dermabacteraceae; genus Brachybacterium; species Brachybacterium sp. p3-SID957. The sequence continues at coordinate 21,979 of NZ_JALXKT010000027.1, forward strand.
ACCGCGATCGCATCGAGCTGGTCCGTCAGCACGGAAGGTCTCTCCCACGAGGTGCGATAGGCGCGCACGCCCAGGGCTGGATTCGGCTCCGGGCCCGCGACAAGGAACGGCAGCGGCTTGTCCGCACCGGCGTCGAGGGTGCGCACCACCACCTTCCTGCCCGGGAAGCGTGAGAACACCGCGCCGTAGGCCTCGGCCTGCTCCTGGACCCCCGGGGCCGTCTCACGGTCGAGGAACAGGAACTCGGTGCGGAACAGGCCGACGCCGTCGGCGTGCGCGGCCTCGGCCGCTCGGGCGTCCTGCGCACTGCCGATGTTGGCCAGCAGCTGCACGGCGGTCCCGTCGGCCAGCGACGCGCCCCCGCCGCCGTAGACCAGGGGGTGGTTCTGCAGCTCCGTCCAGGCGGCAGCGCAGCGGTGGTGCTCCTCGATGACCTCATCGGTGATGGTGCCCGCCCCGGCATCGACGAACACCTCGGTGCCGTCGGGGAAGGCATGGATGCCGCGAGCGGCCACTACGGCCGGCAGGCCCAGGTGGCGGGCCAGGATCGCGGTGTGCGACTGGGGCCCGCCGTCGGAAGTGATCAGTGCCAGCACCCGGTCCGGGTCGAGGGTGGCGGTGTCCGCGGGGGCGAGGTCCACCGCGGTGAGGATGAACGGCTCCTCGACCTGGGGGATGCCCGGGGGCTGCTCCCCGCGCAGCTCGGCGACGATCCGGCCGCGGACGTCGCGCACGTCGGCTGCGCGCTGGGCCATGTCGCCGCCCAGCTCCTCGAGCATGCGGGCCACCTGGTCGCCCGCCTCCCATACCGCACGAGCCGCGCTGAGCCGGCCGGTGATCACCAGCTCCTGCGCGGCCTGGATCAGGGACGGATCCACCGCCATCTGAGCGGTCACCTCCAGGAGAGTGCGGGCCTCACCCGTCGCCCTCTCCGCCCGGCAGGCGAGGGCCCGGGCTGCGGATGCCGCCGCCACAGGGATGCGCTCGGACTCGGCGACCGCGTCGCTGCTGCGGGGAATCCGCTCCCAGGCCGAGAGCTCGGTGACCGGTGGCGCCATGGCCCGGATGGTGCCGACCACACGTCCAGGGCTGACTGCGACTCCTGTCACCTGAGGCATCTGCGGCCTTTCGTCCGTGTGCTGTGACCGGCCGGTGGACGGCACGGTCCGGCCGGGCGAGGTGCACGGCTCATGGTACGGCGGTGACGGCTGGCCGGGCGGAGCGGCCGCTCATGGCAGACGCGCGGACAGCGCCGCACCGGCCCACACCGTGCAGGCCCCGATGATCAGCATGAACGACAGGCTCCACAGCGTGGCGGGGATCCCGGTCACCTGGGCCAGGTGGGCGGGGTCCTCGGTGCGCCTGCGGGAGGAGAGCACCGCGCCCAGGTGGCGCCAGGCGCCCAACAGCAGGAACGCACCGGCGGCGAGGGTGAGCGAGGTGACCAGCCCGGGACTGCCCCACCACCACAGGGCTCCAGTCGCCGCCGCTGCAGCGAGCACCGCGAGCACGGTGTGCACCGAGCGGGTGAACAGCAGCGAGATCACCAGCACGACGAGCACCGCGAAGAGGGCAGCACCGGCCCAGCCTCGCAGCGCCAGCTGCACCAGGCCCGCGCCCAGCATCGCCGGCGCCGGATACCCCGCCCACAGGGTGAGCACCCGGCCGATGCCCCGACGGGGACCGACGGTGACGGCATGGCCGGACATGTCGGAGCTGACCACGAAGCCGGTGAAGCGCCTGCCCACGAGGATTCCCACGAACGCGTGGCCGAGCTCGTGGACGATGGTGACAGCGGGGCGCGTCAGGCGCCACAGCGGCGGGGCCGTCACCACCACAGCCGCCATGAGCAGCGACACCGGCAGCCACCAGCCCGCCTCGGCGGGGGCACCGGGGGCGACGCGCTCCCCGACGGTGCGGGCGAGGGCCTGGAGATCCACGGCCCCATCGTGCCAGGGACGGCTGTCCACATGCGGAACGCCCGCCCGGTCCAGCAGCTGCTGGTCCGGGCGGGCGCTCTCGATGCGAGCCGGGCCGCACGGCGCGACCCGGTCCCGGGGGCCGTGTGACCGGCCGTGAGGATCAGAGGGGGCGGATGTTCACTGCCTGCATGCCCTTGGGGCCGCGCTCGGTCTCGAACTCCACGCGCTGGTTGTCCTGCAGGTCGCGGCGGCCGGTGCCGACGATGGCGCTGAAGTGCGCGAACACATCGGCGGAGCCGTCCTCGGGGGCGATGAAGCCGTAGCCCTTGTCGGAGTTGAACCAGGTGACGATGCCAGTAGCCATGGCGATATTCCTTCGTTGTCGTGAACCACGTGCGTGGTCCGGGTGTCCGCAGCGGCGGCGCCACTGCGGAGCATGTGCACCCCGAACGGACCGTCGACCAGGGCGGTCGACGGCCTTGCTGCGGGGTCTGCTGTGGCCTCGTGGGCCGACAGGTCCGATTCCGACGACGGGACGTCGCCGATCCGGCCGATGTGGGGCCCGTGGGCCGTGCGGGCGACGTCGACCTGCGCGCGCCCGGAGGCGGCGGGGACGTCGGTGTGCTGAAGTGGTGCAGAGGAGGAGATGAAGAACCAGTTCTCGTAGAGGTAGAGGTGGAGCGCGACCGTCGGCGGTCCGCCCCGAACGAGGCTTCCAGCGCGGTGTCGTCGCCTGCCCGGGTGCACCCGCCGTCTCAACCCCTGCGGGCGTGGCGTGTGCCGCTCCCGCCGGATCGACGGATGGTGCGGACGACCCAGTCGACACTACGGCATGACCGCAGTTTCTCCGGGAGCGGTGTGACCCAACGCATCCTCAACCAGCTGAGGCGCGCCCGCGGCCAGCTCGATGCGGTGACCGCGGCCGTGGAGGGCGACGGCTGGACGGCGGCAGCAGCCCATCCGCCAGGTGGGCCCGACGCCCCCGGATATGACAGCTGAGGGCCAGGTGACGTTCCCGTGGGAACGCTTCGGCCCCCGCAGTGACGTTCCCGCTGGAACGTCGCTGCTCCCGCGCGGGATGCTCAGTCCTCCCAGGTCACTTCCTCGACCTTCTTGTCGGGTCGCCAACCCCGCCACACGGGGTGGCGCAGGCGGCCGTCCTCGGTGCGCTCCCCGTACTGCACCTCCCCCACCAGGTCGGCGCGCACCCAGGTGGCATCGCGCCTGTCGCTCGCGGGCACGTCGTCCACCGGAGGGGTCTTGCGCACGCGGGAGGAGAGCATCCCGGCGGCCTTCTCCAGGTCCCGGTCGCTGAACCCGGTGCCCACCCGGCCCGCGTAGCTCAGGTCGCCGTCCCCATCGGGCACCGCCACCAGCAGGGAGCCGATGGTGTCGGTGCGCGAGCCCTTCCCGTGGCGCCAGCCGATGACCACCACCTCCTGGTGGCGGGCGTTCTTGATCTTGATCCAGGTGCGTGAGCGCTTCCCGGCCTGGTAGATGCCGGTCTCCTTCTTCACCATCACCCCTTCCAGCTTCAGCTGCTGGGACAGTTCGATCGCATGGTCCACGTCCCCGTGGTCGGCGTGCGGCAGGTGCACGTGGTCGGTCGCAGTGACCGTCTCGAACAGGGCGTCGCGGCGCTCGCGGTACGGGGTGCGCAGCAGGGAGTCACCTCCGCGCTGGAGCAGGTCGAAGGCCATCAGGTGCGCCTCGACCTTCTTTCTGGCTGCGCTGACGTCGGCCTCGGCGGTCAGTCCCAGGCGCTGCTGGAGGCGGCCGAAGGAGGGGCGGTCGCTTGAGTCCAGGGCCACGATCTCCCCGTCAAGGACGGTCTGCCCGGCCTGGCGCATCTCGGGGTCGATCGCCTCGACCAGTTCGAGCAGCTCGGGGAAGGTGGCGGTGAGATCCTTGCCGTTCCTACCGGTCAAGCGCACCTGGTCTCCGAGGATCGTGGCGATCACCCTCACGCCGTCCCATTTCATCTCGAAGGCCCATTCGTCCTCACCGCGGATGTCACTGCGACTTCCTGCAGTGGCGAGCATGGGGGCGATGGGATCGTCCATCTCCATGCCGGCCGCTTCGGTGCGCTGGGCAGATGGCGGGGCGTCGGCGGCCGGGGCGTCGCCCTCTGCCTCGTCGGAGGTCGTGCCGTCGGCGCCATCTGCAGGGGGCGGGGCGTCGGCCTCGGGCTGGTCCTTCATCAGGTGCAGCAGCCAATTGTCCTGCTCCTTCTCCTTCGCGGCGGCGCTCTTCCCCTTCTTCTTGCCCATGCCGCCGGTGCGGATGAACGCGTAGCGGCGCGGCACTCCACCCAGGCCTCCGTCGGGCCGGCCGTGGCACACGGCGATGACCTCCTTGCCCTCGCGCCACTTCTCGATCTCGATGGTGCCGGCATCCCAGATGGTCACCTCGCCCCCGCCGTACTCGCCCTTGGGGATCGTGCCCTCGAAGGTGCCGTACTCCAGGGGGTGGTCCTCGGTCTGCACGGCGAGGCGGTTCACGTCGGTCTCCAGCGGCGGGCCCTTGGGCACCGCCCAGGAGACCAGCACCCCGTGGTTCTCCAGCCGGAAGTCCCAGTGCAGGCGCGAGGCGTGGTGCTCCTGGATCACGAACATCGGTGCATCGGAGTCCAGGGCGTCCCGCGCAGCGGCGGAGGCCGCGGAGTCCTCGGCCTGCTCGGAGCCGGGCGGGGCCGGCACGGGCTCGGGCGTCTTCTCGGGGTCGCGCTTGGAGCGGTACACCTCGAGCCGGTCGCGGGCCTCGGCGGTCGAGGTGCTGCTGTCAGCAGAGGGACCGTCGGCGCCGGGCGAAGCGCCGTCGTCACCACCGTCGGAGGCGCCGCCTCCCCTGCCGGCGGCCCCGTTCCCCTTCCGCCCGAGAGGTGCGATCGGGTCCTGGCCGCCCTCCACGCGCTCGAGCACCTCGGCGAGGTCCAGGTGGGTGAGGTCCTCGTCCTCAATCTCCTCCCAGGTGCGGGGGGCGGCCACGGTGGGGTGGGCGCGTCCCCGCAGCGAGTACGGGGCGACGGTGGTCTTGGAGCCGTTGTTCTGAGACCAGTCCACCAGCACCTTGCCGGACCTGAGGCTCTTCTTCATGTCGCTGACCACCTCGTCAGGGTGGTCAGCCTCCAGGGCCCGGGCCAGCTCATGGGCCACCCCGGAGACCTCCTCGGCGGTGCTGGCGCCGTCCAGCGGGGCGTACAGGTGGATCCCCTTGGAGCCGGAGGTGACCGGGTAGGTGGAAAGGCCCATGTCCCCGAGGATCTCCCGGCACCACAGCGCCACCTCGGCGCAGTCGGCGAGCGCCACCCCCTCCCCCGGGTCCAGGTCCAGCACCAGGCGATCGGGGTTCTCCGGCTCTCCGTCGGCGTCGAACCGCCATTGCGGGGTGTGGATCTCCAGCGAGGCCAGCTGCGCGAGCCACGCCAGCACCGCCGGCTCCTCGATGAGCGGGTAGGCGGTGGTGCCGGAACGGTGCTCGATGTCGGCCCGGGGCACCCAGTCCGGAGCGGAGTCCTCGAGGTCCTTGCGGAAGAACACCTGGCCGGGATCCTCCTCGGTGCCCACGCCGTTGACCCATCGCTTGCGGGTGGCCGGGCGCCTGCTCACCTGGGGGATCATCACCCCTGCGATGCGGTGGTAGTAGTCGATGACCTCGCCCTTGGTGGTGCCGGTCGCCGGGTACATCACCTTGTCCAGGTTGGAGACCTTCAAGGTGCGTCCGCCGACCTCGACCCGCTGCTCACCTGTCGCCATCACCCCACTGTGCCCCACCGGGGCCCGGCCGTCACGGGATCGGCCGGGGTTCGTCCGCTCGGTCCGGCACTGGCCAGGGCCGACGGTTCGTGGTGTGATCAGGCATGCGCGCAATCTGGAGTGGTGAGATCGCCTTCGGGCTCGTGAACGTTCCGGTGAAGCTGTACTCGGCGACGAAGTCGCACGACGTCTCCTTCCATCAGGTCCACGACGAGGACAACGGTCGCATCCGCTATCAGCGGCACTGCGAGGTGTGCGGCCGGGAGGTGGAGTACGAGGACATCGCCAAGGCCTACGACGACGGCGATAAGACCGTGATCCTCACCGACGAGGAGCTGGACGCCCTGCCGGCGGAGGACAACGACCAGATCGACGTGGTGCAGTTCGTGCCGAACGACCAGGTGGATCCGATCCTGCTGGGAACCAGCTACTTCCTGGAGCCGGTGGGCCGCTCCCCCAAGTCCTACGTGCTGCTGCGTCGCACCCTCGAGGCCACCGAGCGCACCGCGATCGTGCACTTCACGCTGCGCTCGAAGACCCGCCTGGGGGTGCTGCGGCGCCATGAGGACCTGCTGGTGCTGCAGACCCTGCGCTGGCCCAGTGACCTCAAGCAGGTGGACTTCGCACCCTCGGCCCGCACCAAGGTCACCGACAAGGAGCTGGCGATGTCCGCCGCCCTGGTGGAGCAGTTCAGCGGGGACCTGGAGCCGGACCAGTACAGCGACGAGTACCAGGAGCAGCTGCGCACCCTGATCGACGAGAAGCTCGAGCAGGGCGACTCGGTGGACACCGAGGAGACCTTCGGCAAGGAGCGCGCCGAGCAGGACAAGAAGAAGTCCGAGGGATCCGAGGGAGAGGGCAGCGGCAAGGTGCTGAGCCTCATGGACGCGCTCGAGCGCAGCCTCAGCAAGCGTCGTGGGGCGGGCGGTTCGAACGCCGATGAGGGCACGGGCGCAGCCGAGGACGATGGCTCGGATGCTGCGGGCGACGAGGATGAGTCCGCAGGCAGCGCGAAGAGCACGAGCGGGAGCGGCGGGAAGAAGAGCAGCGGCTCCTCGGGTTCGGGGAAGGGAGGGGCGAAGAAGGGCGGCTCCAAGGGCGGGAAGAAGTCCAGCTCATCGAAGTCACGCTCCTCGACGTCCGGCTCCGGCGGCACGAAGAAGTCCAGCTCGTCCAAGTCCAGCTCGTCCAAGTCCAGCTCGTCGAAGTCCAGCTCCTCGGAGTCGAGCGCATCGTCCTCCAGCAAGTCCGGCGGGGCGAAGAAGAGCGGCGGGAAGTCGGGCGGGGGGAAGAAGAGCGCCTCCTCGTCGAGCCGGACGAAGAAGGCCTCCTGACCCACCCGATCCGTCGGCGGCCCCTGGCGACTGTGACCTCTCCACCACCGTTGGTCAAACTCCACCGGGGCGCAGGCAAGCATTCGGCCAGGATCGTGCACTCCAGGCCACAGGTCATTGCGGGCGGACGCTTCTAGGATCCAGAGTAGAAGCAGTCGTCGGCCCGGACGCTCGACCGCACTCATCCCTCGGCCGCGTCCCACACGTCGCACCCCAGCCCCAGCCCCAGCCCCAGCCCCATTCCGAAGGACTCCATGACCGCCCCCGAGGACCCCACCCCGTCGGGCGCCACCGAGCAGCGACCCGACCGTCCCTGGGTCGTGCCCGCCGCGATCGTCGCGGTGGCCGCGCTGCTCATCGCGGGCGTGCTGCTGCGACCGGGAGGCGAGGAGGCCGACACCGCCGGGCAGGAGCCCCAGCAGCAGGCCACCTCCCAGGCCGAGCCCGCCCAGGGACACGGAGCGATCGAGCATCCGTCGGAGGTCGCCGCCCCCGACCTCAGCGGCCAGGAATCCCGCGATCCGGACGACCTGCTGGCCGAGGGGCCGGTCGACGCGCCCGTGGTGATGGTGGTGTTCACCGACTTCCAGTGCCAGTACTGTGCACGCTGGTCCGAGGAGACCCTCCCGGTGATGCGCGCGTACGTCCAGCGCGGTGAGCTGCGCATCGAGTGGCGGGACGTGAACATCTACGGCGAGAACTCCGAGCGCGCCGCACGCGCCTCTCTCGCCGCGGCGATGCAGGGCGAGCACGAGGAGTACCACGATGCGCTGTTCGAGGGCGGCCAGATCCGATCCGAGCGCGAGCTGAGCGAGGAGGCACTGGTTGATCTCGCCGGTGAGCTGGGCCTGGACACGGAGCAGTTCGAGGCCGACATGAACTCCGAGGCGGTCGCCTCCACGGTGGCAGAGAACGCTCAGCAGGGCATCGACCTGGGCGCCTTCTCCACCCCGTCGTTCATCGTGGGCGGCACGCCGATGGTGGGCGCCCAGCCCACGGCGGTGTTCACCGACGCCGTCGACGAGGCCCTGGACCGGGCCGGCGCCTGAGGCAGATCGGGATGGAGATCGGTGTCCTGACAGCGTTCCTGGGTGGTGCGCTGTCCCTGCTGAGCCCCTGTGGTGCCCTGCTGCTGCCGGGGTTCTTCGCCTCCTCCCTCACCTCCCGCGTGCAGCTGATCCCGCACGGCCTGGTGTTCTACGCGGGCCTGCTGGTGACGCTGGTGCCGCTGGGGATCGGCATGGGGGCCCTCGGCATGCTGCTGACCCAGCATCGCGGGGTGCTGGTGGCCGTCACCTCCCTGCTGCTGATCGCCCTGGGGACCGCCCATGCGCTGGGGGTGGGCTTCGATCTGTCGCGCCTGCTGCCGGGCTTCGACCGCATCCAGCAGCGCGCCTCGCGCGGCACCGGCTTCGTGCGCACCTTCCTGCTGGGTGCGGTGGGCGGTGTGGCCGGTTTCTGCGCGGGGCCGATCCTGGGGGCGGTGCTCACCCTGGCGCTGGGGCAGGCCGACGTGATGCGCTCCGGGCTGCTGCTGGCGGTGTACGGGGCGGGCATGGTGGTGCCGCTGATGCTGCTGGCCGCGATCTGGGACGGACTGGGAGGTCGCGGTCGTGCCCTGCTGCGGGGCCGCACCTTCACCGTGGCGGGTCGTGAGCTGCACTCCACCAGCGTCGTCACGGGCCTGGTGATCATGGCGCTCGGTGTGTTGTTCTGGGTCACGAACGGCCTGGTCACGTTGCCGTCCCTGGTCCCCACCGGCACCCTGGCCCGCTGGCAGGAGGCCGGATCCGCACTCTCGGGCCCCAGCGTGCAGATCGCGGTGATCATCGGTGCCGCGGCGATCGCGCTGCTGCTGTGGTGGGCGGGCAGGCGGCGCCGGATCCGCTCTGGGACCCACCGCCCCGTCGCAGTCCCCGCCGAGGCCGCCGACAGGCCCGCCCGCTCCCGCGCCTCGACGCCCCGAGAGGAATCATGAGACGACGCACCTTCGCTCTCGCCGTCCCCGCCGGTCTGCTGGGACTGGCGGCCTGCACCTCCGATGAGTCCGAGTCCGGGACGGGTGCCGACCCGTCGGCTGCCGATCCGGCGGGGGCCGATCCGGCGGGGGCCGGCCCGGGGGGCGGTGACGCGCCTGCCACTCCGGAGCCACCGGCCATTCCCATCGATCCCACCCCCACGGTGGAGGGGGCGCAGGCGGAGACCGTGGTCGGTGCGGACCTGCGGCTGCCGTTGGAGATGACCGTCATGGTCGTGGTGAAGCCGGGATGGACCGCGCCCGCGCTGCAGCTGGACGGCATGTTCCTGGGATACGGGGAGCAGGAGGATGTGCTGCGCTACGTCGCCATGGATCAGGACGGCACCATCGCATGGACTGCACGCCGCCCTCTGAGCTGCACCGGCTTCGCCCTGTCCCGTGCGGACGAGGGCCGTGCAGTGGCGGTGCTGGCCGATGTCATCGCCGACGGTGGCGGGAGCGCGGCGGGCGAGGGCGGGGATGACGCCGAGGGCCGGGTCGCCATTACCTCGGTCACCGCCTACGACCTGGCCACGGCGGAGCAGCTGTGGGGGCCTGTGGAGGTCCCCGGCCCGCAGATCGCACCGGGCCTGGTGTTCGCCTCGCCGGGGGATCAGCTGATGGGCACCGGCGGTGAGCGCGTGGCGCTGTCGGCGAGCACCGGCGAGGTGGCTTTGTCGGAGGCGGATCTGGAGGGCGGTCGCATCATCGCCGAGCACCTGGGCACGATCCTGCACACCGAGGCCGAGCAGCTGGTGGCGGTCTCGAGCGCCGACGGGTCACGCCTGTGGAAGCTCGAGCTTCCCGCGGGGACGGATCCGCTCACTGTTAACGTGGTCGGGGAGATCAGCCCGGACACGTCCCTCGCGGTGACCCGGGGGCTCGGCAGCGGCGACGGCGCGGGGGCCGTCAGCGGGCTGCTGGTGGACCTGGCCGACGGGTCCGTGGTGGCCGAGGGAGCCTCCGCCGCCACCCGCGACCTTGCCACCGGCACCACGGTGGTGGTCTCCGGGAACGTGGTGACGGGACTGGACGCCTCAGGCGCCGAGGTGTGGCGGCACGTGGACACCGAACCGCTGCAGCTGGTCAGCGCCGGCGAGCGCCTGGCGTACGCGGCGCGGCCCCAGGAGGGCACGCTCGTGGTGCTGGACACCCTGCAGGGGGTGATGGTCCAGCCGTACGATGCGGACGTCTCGGGCACGCTCGGGATGCCGGAGCTGTTCAATGCCGAGGCTGCAGCGGCCGTGCGCTTCGATCGGGAGCGCTGCCTGGTGACCACCACGCTGGACGAGAGCTTCGGCATGCGGGAGTGAAGCTCACCCCTGCGGCCCGGTATGCTCGATCGGTGCCTGATGGCACCGGGAGGGTTGACAGAGCGGCCGAATGTGGTGGTCTTGAAAACCACTGTGCGGTAACCCCGTACCGCGGGTTCAAATCCCGCACCCTCCGCCCTTGTCCTGAGTCGCGACATGGTTGACAGACCTGTCGCGACTCAGGCTTCTCCGGCGCAGGCTCACCGTCGGCGCAGTGCCTTGTCGGCCTCCACCACGGCGAAGACGAGCACGCCCGCGCGGATCGGCACTCCCACCACCAGGGTGTTCACGGCCGTGGTGCGGGAGATCTCCAGCGGCACGTCCATCGACTGCCCCAGCAGGAACACCCCGACGGTGACCGCGCCCAGCAGCAGTGACACGTACACGATGCGCACCACGCCGGCGCGCGTGAGGATCGACTCCTTCGGATCCCGCGGGGGGCGGAGCATGATGTCCGGCTCCCCCGGCTCGAAGGCGAGCGCGAGGGCCAGGGTGACGGCGGTGATGGTGTTGACCCACAGCACCTGCACTGGGGTCAGCGGCAGCGTCATCCCCAGCCGCGGCCGGAGCCGGAGGCCACCGTGGTGCCGGAGAACGCCATGGAGGTGCGGTCGCCCAGGCCGGCCCACGGACCCGGCGCATAGGCTGGAGCGACCTGCAACCGAGGGAGAGGACAGCCATGCGCGCCGTGATCATCGAGTCCAAGGGCAGTGAGCCCCGCCTGGTGGAGGATGCCGAGGAGTCCCTGCTCGCAACCGGGCAGGACGCCGACAGCGACGCCGCAGGCGCCACCGTCGAGCTGGACGTGCTGGCCTCCAGCTACAACTACAAGGACGGCATGGCCATCGCCGGCAAGGGCATCGCACGCACCTTCCCGCTGATCCCCGGCATCGACCTGGTGGGCCGGGTGACCGGCTCTGGGGCCGGCGGTTGGGATGCCGGTGACCTGGTGGTCCTCAACGGCAGCGGCATCGGGGAGTCCCGCCACGGCGGCTTCGCCACCCGTGCCCGGGTGCGGCCGGACGCCCTGGTGCGCCTGCCCGCGGGCATCTCCCCCGAGCGGGCCGCCGCGATCGGTACGGCCGGGTTCACGGCGATGCTGGCGGTGCTGCGCCTGGAGGACGCGGGCCTCGCCCCCGACGACGGGGACGTGCTGGTGACCGGCGCCTCCGGTGGTGCCGGGTCGATCGCGATCGCACTGCTGGCCGGCCGCGGGTACCGGGTGGTGGCCTCCACCGGCCGGGGGAGCGAGAACCAGGAGTACCTGCGCCGCCTGGGTGCCGCGGAGCTGATCGACCGTGCGGGGCTGGGAGGGGAGGTGGGCAAGCCGCTGCAGTCCCAGCGGTTCGCTGGGGCGATCGACGGGGTGGGCTCCACGACGCTGGCCAACGTGCTGGCCCAGACCAGGTGGGGCGGGACGGTGGCGGCCTACGGGCTCGCCCAGGGGCCGGACCTGCCCGCCACGGTGCTGCCGTTCATCCTGCGGCACGTCACCCTCGCCGGGGTGAACTCGGTGGAGGCGCCGCTGCCGCTGCGCGAGCGGGCGTGGGACGCCCTGTCCCAGGAGCTCGACCTGGAGCTGCTGGACTCGATGACCAGCACCATCGGCCTGTCCGAGGTGATCGGCCACGCGCAGCGCATCCTCGACGGCCAGGTGCGTGGCCGCACCGTCGTGGACGTGGCGCTGTGAGGGCCGCGGACGCTGGTGCTGCTGGTGATGCGGCCGGCGTTCAGGGGGCGGCACCCCTGATGCGGGCTGTCAGCATCACCGAGGATCACCGTCTCGAACCCGCCCGGGTTCCGGAGCCCGTACCCGGCCCGGGTGAGGTGCTGGTGGACGTGGTGGCCGCCGGGGTGAACCGGGCCGACCTGGCGCAGGTGGCTGGGAACTATCCCCCTCCCCCGGGTACCTCCGAGCTGCCGGGGCTCGAGGTCTCCGGTCACCGCCGCGACACCGGGCAGGCCGTGGTGGCGCTGCTGGCCGGCGGTGGCTACGCGGAGGTGGTGGCCGTACCGGAGGGGCAGCTGCTGCCGGTGCCGGAGGGACTGGGCCTGGTGGAGGCCGCTGCCGTGGTGGAGGTGTGCGCCACCGTCATCTCCAACCTGGTGATCGAGGCGCAGCTGCAGGCCGGTGAGACCGTGCTGATCCACGGCGGCACCGGCGGCATCGGCGCCACCGCCATCCAGATCGCCCACGCTCTCGGTGCCCGGGTGCTCACCACCGTCGGCTCCGATGAGGCGACCGGGGCGGTGCGCGCCCTGGGGGCCGATGCGGCCTGGAACCGGCACACCACCGACGTGCGCGCCGCGGTGGAGGTGGCGGGCGGGGCCGATGTGATCCTCGATGTGATCGGCGGGCCGGCCCTGGCGGACAACATCGCCATGCTCCGCACCGGAGGCCGCCTGGTCATCATCGGCACCCTGGGCGGTGGCCGCGGTGAACTGCCGGTCGGTGCCCTGATGGGCAAGCGGGCCCGGGTCATCGGCACCACCCTGCGCTCCCGACCCACCGGGGAGAAGCGCGAGATCCTGGCACGCACCCGCGAACTGGTGTGGCCGTGGCTGACCGACGGCACGGTGCGGATCCCGATCCAGCAGCGCCTGCCGCTCGATCGGGCGGCGGAGGCTCATGGGGTGCTGCGCGAGGGCGGGCACCTGGGCAAGGTGGTGCTGAAGGTCGCCACCTCGAGCAACGGCAGGTGAGGCCACGGGCCGCCAGATCCCGCCCTTGACGCAGTGCCTCAGGCGCCGCTGAGGCCTTCCAGCACCAGCACGGTGCCGTCGTCGTAGACGGTGGCGGTCTCGGTGTCGGCCACGTCCTTGACACCCTGCGGGGCCTGGCCCATGGCGATGCCCACGCCGGCCCACTGCAGCATCTCGGTGTCGTTGAAGCCGTCCCCTACGGCGACGGTGCGGCTCTGCTCGATGCCGAGGTGCTCGCGGATCTCCTCCAGGGCGGTGGCCTTGGAGACGCCGGGGGCGGCCATGTCCAGCCAGGCCGTCCAGCCGATCGCGTACTCCACTCCGTTCACGCCCGATTCGGCGACCACCTTCGAGAACTCCTGCGGGGTGAGGTCCGGGACGTGCACCACCACGCGCACCGCCTCCAGCACCATCAGCTCGTCGAGGTTCGTCTCCTTGGCGCGCACGCCGAAGCTGGCGTCCTGGAAGCCGGGGGTGGCGTGGAAGGAGCCGTCGGGCATCTCCACCGCGTAGTGGGCATCCGGTGCGACCTCCCGCAGGGTGGCCAGGGCGTGGCCGGGCTGGAAGGTGCGGGTCGCCATCACGCGGTGACCGGCCTCGAGCTCGGGATCCATCTCCACGGTCACCGCGCCGTTGGAGCACACGGCGTAGCCGCGCTCGATGCCGGCGGCCTCGACGATGGGCAGAGTGGCGCCGATGGAGCGACCCGTGGCGATGACCACGTGGTGGTCCCGGGCAGCCCGGCGCAGCGCGGCGCGCATGGGGTCGCTCATGGCACCGTCGTGGTCCACCAGGGTGCCGTCCACGTCCAGCCCTATCAGCAGGTCGGTACCGGCGATGGGCTCGAGCAGCTCGTTCAGGCGGGAACGAACGGCGTCGATGTGGGCGGTACGGGCTGCGGGGGCGGTGTCCGTGGACGTCATGCCGGGCAGTGTGTCAGCGGCATCTGACCGTCGGGTGAACCGGCGGTGACGGACGGCGTGCAGCAGCGAGCGCAGGGGGCGTGCCATCAGGCGATGACCTCGAAGACCTCGCGTCCGCCCAGGTAGGGCCGCAGCCCCTCGGGAACCACCACCGAGCCGTCGGGCTGCTGGTGGTTCTCCAGGATGGCGGCGATGAAGCGGGTGGTGCCCAGGGTGCCGTTGAGGGTGGCGACCGGGCGCAGGCCGTCCTCGGTGCGCTCGCGGATGTTCAGGCGGCGGGCCTGGAACTGGGTGGTGTTCGAGGTGGAGGTGAGCTCGCGGTAGGTGTTCTGGCTGGGCATCCAGGCCTCGCAGTCGAACTTGCGGGCGGCGGAGGTGCCCAGGTCACCGGCGGCGGTGTCGATGATCCGGTAGGGCACGTCGATGCGGGCCAGCATCTCGCGCTCCCAGTCCAGCAGGCGCTCGTGCTCGTCGTAGGAGTCCTCGATGCGGCAGTAGGAGAACATCTCCACCTTGTGGAACTGGTGGACGCGGATGATGCCGCGAGTGTCCTTGCCGTAGCTGCCGGCCTCGCGGCGGTAGCAGGCGCTCCAGCCGGCGTAGCGCAGGGGCCCGTCGGACAGGTCCAGCACCTCGTTCGCGTGGTACCCGGCCAGGGCCACCTCGCTGGTGCCCACCAGGTAGAGGTCGTCCCCCTTGTCCAGGTGGTACACCTCGTCGGCGTGCTCACCCAGGAAGCCGGTCCCCTCCATGGCCTCGGGCAGCACCAGGGTGGGGGTGATCATCGGGGTGAACCCGGCCTTGGTGGCCTGGTCGATGGCGGAGTTGAGGATGGCCAGCTCGAGCTGGGCGCCCACGCCGGTGAGGAAGTAGAAGCGGGCCCCGGAGACCTTGGCGCCGCGGGCCATGTCGATCGCGCGCAGGCCCTCGGCGATCTCGAGGTGGTCCTTGATCGGGTGCTCGAACTGACGGGGCTCGCCCACCAGCTGGCGCACCTCGAAGTCCTCCTCGAGGCCCTCGGGGGCGCCCTCGGCGATGTTGGGGATGGAGCGCAGCAGCTCGTCGCGGGCAGTGACGGCCTCGGCGGTGGCCGCCTCGAGCCGCTTGACCTCCGCGGCGAGCTCCTTGACCTGGGCCAGCAGCTGCTGCTTCTCCTCGCCCTGGGCCTTGGCGACCTGCTTGCCGAAGGTCTTCTGCTCGGCCCGCTTGGACTCGAAGGCGGTGGTGGACTCGCGCCAGCGCGCGTCGGCCTCCAGCACGGAGTCGACGACGGAGGGGTCACGCCGACGGGCCCGCTGGGCCTCACGGACGACATCGGGGTTCTCGCGCAGCTGCCGCAGATCGATCATTGGTCCAGGGTACCTGCGCGTGACCGCCCTCCCACAGCGGAGCACGACAGCGCGAGGAGGCGCTCCGCCGGCCATCGGGTGCCGGCCCGACGGGCAGGGACCGACGGCCGACGGGGCAGGGGCGGGGTGCCGGGCGGGCGGTAGGCGGCGTGCGCGGCGATATCGGACATCGCGACTATCCTGGCGCCATGGATCAGACCCTCATGGTGCTCCTCATCGCCCTGGTTGTCGCCGCCGTCATCGGGCTCGTCATGCTCGCGATGGTGCTGCAGCGCCAGGGGCGGCACGGCAAGGACATCGCCGCCCTGCGGGACGAGGTGCGCGGCGCCGCTCACGCCGGTCGGGCGCGTCGCGCCGCAGGCGCCGGGCCCGACGACGAGCGCTCCGCGGACGGCGCGAACTCCCGCGCCCCGGGTTCCCTGCCGGGCGCCGCCCAGTCCCAGCAGGACGGTGCCGGTGCCGATGAGCACGCCCACCCCGAGGCCGGTGACTGGGGCCGCTCCCAGGACTCCTTCGAGGACGAGGCCACGGAGGAGGACCCTCAGCACCAGGAGACCGAGGTCGGCAAGCGTCTGGAGAAGGTCGCCATCGTGCTGAACCCCTCCAAGTTCGCTGACGAAGAGGCCTTCCGCACCCGCATCACCGAGGTGATCGAGCGGATCGAGGGCTCCGAGGTCGCCTTCTACGAGACCACCGTGGAGGATCCGGGCCGGGGCATGGCACGGCAGGCCGTCAGCGACGGCGCCGACCTGGTGGTGGCCGCCGGTGGCGACGGCACCGTGCGCATGGTGGCCTCCGAGCTCGCCGGCACCGACACCCTGATGAGCATCATCCCCGCCGGCACCGGCAACCTCCTGGCCCGCAACGTCGAGCTGCCGCTGGACGACCCGGCCGCGGCGATGACCGCCATCCTCACCGGTCAGGATCGCCTGGTGGACGTGGGCTGGCTGCGCGTGGGCAGCACTGCGGCCGAGGCGCAGTCCGCCAGCAAGCAGGTGTTCCTGGTGATCGCCGGCTTCGGGGCCGACGCCGAGATGATCGGCAACACCGGGGACGAGATGAAGAAGCGCATCGGCTGGATCGCCTACGTCTTCGGCGGCGTGAAGTCGATCCTCGGTCGCTCGATCGACATCGTGGTGGACCTGCCGGACGGCTCCCGCCACCCCCACAAGGCCCGCACCGTGCTGCTGGGCAACGTGGGCAAGCTCCCCGGCGGGATCACCCTGATGCCGGATGCCGCGATCGACAACGGGCGCCTCGAGGTGCTCGTGGCCAGCTGGACGGGTGCAGCCGGGTTCAGCCAGTTGGCCAGCCACATCATGAACCCCAGCGCGGTTGCGCAGCCAAAGCGCCGCCTGCGCCGCGGTCCGCGCCTGTCCACGCTGGAGGCGTACCACACCGAGTCCATCAAGGTCGCCACCACCAAGCCGCAGATGGTGCAGCTGGACGGCGACACCGACGTGGAGGCCACCCATCTGATCGCCGAGGTGGACCCGGGCGTGCTGCACCTGCGGGTGCCCGTCAGCTCCAGCCCCACCCGGGACTGAGGGGCGCTCAGTCCGCCTGAGCGTTCAGGTCACCCTGGGCTGGGCGGGTGACCATGGAGGTCAGCGACTCGACCCAGTCACGGGCCTCGTCGTAGGCCTCGTCGGCGTAGTCCTCGCGGAACTCGGGGCGCTGCCCGTCCACCCGCGGGTAGGAGCCCAGGTAGTGGACCACGGGGCACACGCGGTGCAGGGCCCTCAGCGCAGCGGCCACGCGGCGGTCCTCGATGTGCCCTTCGACGTCGATCGAGAAGGAGTACCTGCCCAGGAAGTCCCCGATGGGCCGGGACTCGATGCGAGAGAGGTTCACCCCGTTCGCGCTGAACATCTCCAGCATCTCCAGCAGCGCACCGGCGCGGTTGTGCGGCAGCTGCACCACCAGCGTGGACTTGTCCGACCCGGTGCGCGCCGGGATCCTGCCCTCCCGGGTGACCAGTACGAAGCGGGTCTGGGCGCCCTGGTGGTCCTCGATCCCCTCGGCCAGCACCTCCAGTCCGAAATGGCGGGCGGCCAGCGGGGAGCACACTGCTGCGCGTCCCACGGAGTCCTCCGCGGTGGCGGAGGCGAGATCGCGTGCGGCGGCGGCCGTCGAGGAGGAGGCCGCGATGCTGGCCTCGGGCAGGTGCGCCCGCAGCCAGCCCTGCACCTGGGCCTGGGCGTGCGGGTGGGAGGCCACGGTGGTGACCTCGCTGGGCTCCATCGGCTCGCGGGCGGCGAGCACGAAGGTGATCGGCACGACCTGCTCGGCGACGATGGTGATGGAGTCGGTGGCGGCCAGCACGTCGAGGGTGCCGGAGACACCGCCCTCCACGGAGTTCTCGATGGGGGCCATGAGGGCGTCGATGTCCCCGGCCAGCAGGTCGGTGGTGGCGGTGGCCACGGAGGCGAAGGGCACCAGCTCCGGTTCGGCGCCCGCGAACTCCTCGGGCGTCTCGGCCAGGGCCTGCAGCAGCGCCTGATGGGTGAAGGTGGTCTCGGGGCCGAGGAATCCGTACCGCATGAGCCGTGAGTGTAGTGCCGGGCAGATCAGCGCAGCGGAAGCGTCCAGCGCTCCACGAGGCGGGCGGCATCGGCCGGGTGCCGTTCAGTGACCGTGGCATGGCCGGTGCGGAGGGGCCCGGCGCCGATGCCGCGGGCCACGGCCTGGGAGGCGCTGTTGCCCGGGGCGATCCGCAGCACCAGCTCCACGATGCGCGCTTCCAGCCGTGCTCGCTGCACCAGAGCACCGGCGATGCGCGCGCCCAGCCCGAGCCCGCGGTGGGCCGGCAGCACCCAGTAGGTCAGCGCCGCCTGCCCCCGGTCCAGGCCGGCCCCGAGGAGGTGGATCCCTCCCCCGCCGATGAGACGGTGGGCTCCGCTGCCGGTCTCTTCGCGCCTGCCCGCAGGAGCGGTGGCCCTCCTCGAGTGAACGTGGTCGACCGCGCTAGGATGCTCGGTCACCTCCCCCACAGGCGCCATGGCGGCGAACTCCCGCAGTGGCCCGTCGGCCCGCCATCGCTCCGCTCGGCGCAGGAACGCATCGAGGGTCTTGGCCTCCCAGCGGACGCCGAACACCTCGTCGGCCAGGCTCTGGTCCTGGCCGTGCAGGATCTGCTCGGCGTGCTCAGGCCCCAGCGGCACCAGGTGGATCACGAGAGGTGGGGGCTGCCGGACCCGGGACCGGCACGCAGTGCGCGGCGCACAGCCTCGAGGATCGCCTCGTCGCCGAAGCCCTCACTGCGGGCGGCGCCGACGACGTCATCGGCCAGGCGCTGCAGATCGGGGTTGAACTCCGCGACGGGGGCGCCCTCGGCGATCCGCGTCCCCGCCCCGCGCCGGGTGATCAGCACGCCGGCTTCCTCGAGCTCCTTGTAGGCGCGGGCGACGGTGCCCGGGGCGAGCCCGAGGTCCCCGGCCAGGGTGCGGATGGCCGGCAGTCGGTCCCCCGTCACCAGCACTCCACTTGCCACCTGGTCCAGGATGGCGCGGCGGATCTGCTCGTAGGGCGGGGTGGGGTCCTCCAGGTCCACGACCAGC
>NZ_JALXKT010000028.1:0-40278 GCF_025144775.1 Brachybacterium sp. p3-SID957
CAGGTGCCATGCAGGGCGCCCGCTCTCAGCTGCCCTTGCGCACGGTGATGGTCCAGCCGGCATCGCCGGTGCGGTCGAAGGCGACCACGTCGTGGCCGGCGTCGGCCGCCCACTGCGGGATGGACTCGGTGGCCTGGGTGCAGTCGAAGCCGATCACGAGGTCGTCACCGGCATCGAGCTGCGCGATGGCCTGCTTGGCGTCGACGAGGGGGAAGGGGCACACGGCCCCGTTGGTCTCGAGGGTGTAGGTGGCCATGGGGTGTCCTTTCAGGGGTGGGGTTCGATCCAGCGGTCCTTAAGATGCCACCAGTCGGATCCAGAGCTGCAGAGCGGCTCAGGCGACCGGGCTGAGAACAGGGGCGGGTCGAGCGGTGCCGCGGGCTGCGCGCTGGGGCCGTACCAGCAGGAACCAGGCCGCCGCCCAGGTGCCGGCCATGATCGCCACCAGTGACACCCAGCCCTGGTAGCTGAACAGGCTGGTCTCCACCAGGGAGTTGCCGATGGTGCAGCCGCCGGCGAGCGCGGCGCCGATGCCCATCACCACGCCGCCTCCGGCGCTGCGCAGGATGGTGGCCGAGTCCGGCGTGCGCCAGCGGAACTCACCGGAGAGCTTGGCGGCGGCGAAGGAGCCCACCAGGATTCCCAGCACCAGCATCACCGACCAGTCAACGAGCGTCGCATCCCCGGTGGTGAGGAAGGTGACCGCCTTGGCCGACGGGGTGGTGATCCCCAGGCCGCCGTTGCGGCCGGCGGCCGTGGACAGCACCCAGGCGGCGATGGCGATCAGGCCCAGCAGCACGCCGCCCACCCACGGGCTCCACGGGATGTCGGCGAGGTAGTGGCCCAGGCCCGTGCGGCGCGGCGGCAGGGCAGCGACCTTCCTGCCGCTGCTGCGGCGCAGTTCGCGCACGACGAGCGCACCCACGATCCCGCCGAATACGACGGTGGGCACCCACACGCTCACTCCCAGGGTCTCGTGCACGGTCGCATCGCCCACCGTGCGCGAGCGAGCGGCCTCGGTGAAGCCGCCCAGCGGCCCGTACTTCATGACCGCGGCGAACAGGGCGTAGAAGATCAGGGCGATCCACGAGCCCACCAGGCCCTCTGCCGCTCGGTAGTAGGTGCCCGTGGCGCAGCCGCCCGCCAGGACGATGCCCACGCCGAACAGCAGGCCGCCTCCGATCACGGCCAGCGGGGCGAAGGAGGCGGGCTCCGGAGCGATCACGCCGATGCCGGTGAGCGCTGCGACACCGACCGCCTGGATGGCGATGGCCAGCAGGAACGGCGTGAAGTAGCGGGTGGATCGAGCCAGGTAGAGGTCACGGAAGGCGCCGGTGACGCAGAAGCGTGAGCGCTGGAGCACGTAGCCCAGCGCGGCGCCGAGGAGAAGTCCGGTCATGATCATGGGGCCCGGCGCTAACTTACGACTGCCATAAGCAGAACCCATGATGTCGGAGTATGACGAGCTGAAGCCCCTGCTGGATCCGGTGCCGCTCGTGCCAGACTTCGGGCATGCCTGCCGCACCGCGAGCCCGGATGGACGAGATCACCGTGGAGCGCGTGCTGCGAGTGGTGGAGCAGGTGCCGCCCGGCAGAGTGGTCGCCTACGGGGAGGTCGGAGCGATCGCCGGGGTGGGGCCGCGCCTGGTGGGTCGCATCATGCGCGAGTGGGGATCCGGGGTGCCGTGGTGGCGGGTCACCAGCGCCTCGGGGGACCACCCCCTGCTGGGACGGGCCCTGCCCCACTGGCAGCAGGAGGGCATCGAGGTCAAGCCCAACGGCTTGGGCTGTCGGATGAAGGAGTACGGGGTCGATCTGGAGGTGCTGCGCGAGCGGGCCGAGCCCCATCTGGCGGAGCTGAGGGAGGAAGGAGCGACCACATGAGTGGGCGCTGCCGCCGGGCCGGCTCTCGGGTGAGCCCGGTTCGCACATGCAGGAGGTCCCCGGGTGGCCCCGGACGGACAGGACCGGCTCCGGGGACGCGCCGGCAGAGATGCAGGAGCAGCTGCGGCGCCGCCTGTGCACGCGTTGACCCACCCGGAGGGCATCATCACCCCGAGGACATGGGGACCTCTCCCCATTCCCCGATCCCCCGGGCCCCCGCCAGCCTCATGCTCAACGCCAACGAGTGCACGAGGACGACCAGGGCCGCGCTGACCGCCGTCCTGCGAAAGAGGAGGGCGAGCATGACGTTCATGGGGGCCGACACGGACCAGCTGCGCGATCTCGGCAGCCGTATGCGCATGGGGATCATGGAGCTGCAGTCCCGGTCTGGGCAAGCTCCTGCCCGGGCTCGACATCGGGTTCGGCATCCACCAGATCGCCACCGGTGACACCGACGACAAGGTCTCCGGCGGGCTGTCCGTGGCAAGCGGCGGCCTGGTCCTGGCCGCTCCCCTGTTCGGGCCTGCGGCCCCGATCGTGGCCGGCGTCGGCGTCGGGCTCGGCGTGGTCTCCGCCTGAGTGTGACCGGCGGTGCCGAACGCCTGATCCGCAGCATCGCCACGGCCATGCAGGACGCCGGGGTGGCACCGGCCGACGCGATCCTCGCCCAGGCCCTGCCGCCGGGAAGGCTCTCACCCGAGCGCAACTCGCACCTGCAGCAGATCCCCGGAAGGCCGGAGCCCGAGGATCTGCATCCGGACGCCCAGGAGCAGCTGCGCAGAGCCCTCAGGGGTCGATGACCACCCCGGTCACTGCGCCGGAACATCCTCCAGGAAGTAGTAGGCGGGGACCTTCGCGGCGTAGTCGCGACCGTCGAGCTCCCGCCAGCCCACCAGCTCGGTCGAACCCTCGCGCTCCTGCGCGTACTGCGTGGCCAGGAACATCAGGCCAATGATGCTGGCCAGGCCCTGGTCTGCCGGATGGGAGCGCAGCACGTCCCCGATCGATGCCTGCCCGGCCGAGCCGCGCACGTCGTTCACCCGCCCGGTCAGGCCCACGATGTCGATGTCGTTGACCCGCACCAGGTCCTCGAGCACCTCCACGCTCAGCGCGGTGACGTCGTGCACCTCGGCCTCGGCGGGCGCACCGGGATCGGTGGGGTCCTTCAGCCGGTGCTGCGCCACCGAGGACATCTGCACCCGCGACAGGTCCAGCTCCAGCGGGAACGGGGTGCGGGTGGAGACCTCGTCCTTCTGCGCGAGGGCCACGCCCTGCGCCTCCTGCAGCGCCTCCAGCAGCACCCGGTGCTGGCGGAAGTCCTGGGAGCGCACGAATCGGGCCAGCGAGCGGTACAGCTCGGTCTTGACGTCCAGCACCTCCTGAGCCGGCTCGTACAGGTCCGAGAACACGTTGGCCAGGCGCTCGCGCTCCTCGCGGCTAAGGGCCCGGGCGAAGTCGCGCGAGAGCAGGCGGTCCACCAGCTCCTGTGCGGTGCGGGTCTGGACGGGGTCGTTGAGCATCCGGAAGAAGGCGGTGAAGGTGCGGCCCACGCTGGACTGCCCCAGCAGGTCGTCACCGGCCAGCAGCTGTTCGAGCACCTCGCCGCGTGATCCCTCCGGGGAGAGGATCTGCTCGCGCAGGTGCAGGTCCACGGCCCGCAGGTCCTCTCGGTACTGCAGGAAATCGCCGGAGAGGTCGGCGGCGATCTGCAGCACATCGCGCAGGCGGTCCAGGGAGGCCTCGGCGCTGGGCAGCATCAGCTCGCCCTCGGCGAGGTCGCGGATCTCCTGCTCGATGCGCTCTCGCCGACGCTGCAGATCGGCCAGGCGCACGTCCCGGTCGGTCTCGGTCTCCTGCGCGAGGCGGTCGAACTGCTGGACCACCAGCTGCAGGCGGGACTGGGTGGTGGTGGGCCGGTGCTCCTCGAGCGAGGCGATGAACTGGATCGCGTCGATCGTGGCCGGGGAGGGCTCGAAGGTGGTCTCGGTCTGCGCGGGATCGTCGCGGCGGGTCAGGTAGCCCTCGCGCACCCAGCCGTCGACGTACTCCGGTGCGGTGCGGCCGGTGCGGCCGGTGCCGGGCTCCGGCTCGTCGTCGTGCAGCAGCGCGAGGTGGGTGCCCACGCGGGCCACCAGCTCGCTGCGCGGCAGTCGACGGTCACCGGCGGGGAACACGGACTGCAGGATGGCCAGGACAGCGGGCGCCTTGGTGGCGGCCAGCAGGCGCCAGGTGCTCAGGCGCCGCAGCTGCTCGTAGTTCTCCTTGCGGGCCACCACCGCGTCGGCGCGGTGCGAGGTCCACCGGTTCGGCTCAGGCGTGGTCACGAGGGGCGAGTCTACCGGTGCGGCCCTGAACCGGGCTCCGTGCACCGGGCGGCAGTTCCCGCACCGGGGCCAGGTCGGGGACCGGGGGCCAGGTCCCGGATCGGTTCCCTGCCTCCCTCGCCGCGCGGCGGCTCCAGCACCGCGCGACGGTTTCAGCACCGGGCGGCTGGCTTCCAGATCGTGGAAGGTACTCACCCGTAACCGTGTGGGGCGGGTGCGAGAAGGGGCGTCTGTCGCAGATGCACCCGGATCGGGCACGTGGCGCGGGGGCCTCGGGACATCCGGGGGTGCGCGGCCGGACGTGGGGCGGTAGCCTGTTTCGGGAACGTTCACGAACCCTGTTCGGCTGCACCGGTCCGGGCTGTCCACGACGGTCGATCCACCGCGACGTCGCCGGGCCGGGAGTCCCTGATCCCACAGTCCAGGACCACTCGAGGAAGAGCATCGATGACCACCCCGTCACCGTCCGCCGCCGCCACCGGTACCGGCATCACCATCCCCGCCACCGCCCTGACCGACCACTGGTGGGAGGAGCTGCCCGCCGGGAGGAACCGTCTGCGCGGGCGCGCCCACCTGCACAGCGACGCCCCCGAGTTGAGCCTCGACGGCACCTGGGACTTCCGCTACGGAACCCGGGCCGACGGCTCGGACCTGGGCGAGAGCGCCCCCATCGAGGTACCCGGCCTGTGGCAGCTGCAGGGCTACGGCGCACCCCAGTACACCAACGTCATCTACCCCATCCCCCGCGACCACCCCTACGTGCCCGACGAGAACCCCACCGGGCACTACACCCGTTCCGTCGCCGTGCCCGCCGACTGGTCCTCGGCCCTCGAGGAGGGGGCGCGCGTCCTGCTGCGCTTCCAGGGCGTGGACTCCGCGGCAATGGTGTGGATCGATGGCCAGGAGATCGGCGTGACCACCGGCTCGAGGCTCACCCAGGAGTTCGACGTCACCGAGGCCCTCTCCGGCCCGGGCGAGCACCAGCTGGACGTGCGCGTGGTGCAGTGGTCCGTGAACACCTACGTCGAGGACCAGGACATGTGGTGGGCCTCCGGGATCTTCCGCAGTGTGGACCTGCTGCTGCGACCGGCTGGCGGCATCCACGACCTCGCCACCGTGGCCGACTTCGATCCCGCCACGGGCGCGGGCACCCTGCGCGTGACCGCCTACGACGCGGACGGCTCCGAGATCGACGCCGCCGTGGAGGTGCCCGGTCTGGGCCTGTCCACCTCCTCCGGCATCGAGATCGACGCCGGGCAGGTGCGGCCGTGGTCCGCGGAGGATCCGCACCTGTACGAGGCGACGGTCTCCTCCGGTGCCGAGACGGTCACGTTGCGGCTGGGCTTCCGCCGCATCGAGGTGGACGGCGAGATCTTCCGGGTCAACGGCGAGCGCATCGTGTTCCGCGGGGTGAACCGCCACGAGACCGATCCGGTGGTGGGCCGCACCCAGCACCAGGGGAACCAGGACCTGGACGTGGCGCTGATGAAGCAGCACAACCTCAATGGCGTGCGCACCTCCCACTACCCGCCCCACCAGCGCTTCCTGGAGGTGTGCGACGAGGCCGGCCTGTACGTGATCTGCGAGGGCGACTTCGAGACCCACGGCTTCCACGCCGACTCCACCTGGGGCGAGGACCCCACCGGTGCCGCGGAGCGCCCGTCCGACAACACCATGTACGAGGAGCTGCTGGTCGAGCGCAGCGAGCGCTTCGTGCTGCGTGACCGCAACCACGCCTCGATCGTGATGTGGTCGATCGGCAACGAGGCCGCCACCGGCGTGGTGACCGACGCGATGATCGCGGCGGTGCGCGAGGTGGACCCCACCCGCCCGGTGATCTACGAGCAGGACTACCGCTGCGACCAGTCCGACGTGTTCTCGCTGATGTACAGCACGGTCGACGAGACAGAGCAGATCGGTCGGCGCGAGCTCTCCGAGGAGTACCGCGCGAAGCTGGTGAGCATGCTGCGTCACCTGGGTGTGGATGCTCCCGACGATGGCTTCGGCACCGCCGAGGACCCGGCCCCGGCACTGTCCAAGCCGTTCCTGTGGATCGAGTACGCCCATGCGATGGGCAACGGGGCCGGCTCCCTTAAGGAGTACATGGAGCTGACCCACCGGTACCCGGCGCTGCACGGCGGGTTCATCTGGGAGTGGATCGACCACGGCCTGGAGACCACCGACGCCGAGGGCAACCGCATCTACGGCTACGGCGGTGACTTCGGGGAGCGCCTGCACGACAGCAACTTCGTGGCCGACGGCCTGGTGCTGCCGGACCGCACCCCTTCCCCTGCCCTGCTGGACGCCAAGCACCACTACTCCCCGGTGGGGCTGGAGCTCACGCGCGGCTCGGTGCGCATCCACAACCGCTACGCGTTCTCGGACCTCAGCGGTCTGCGCGCAGAGGTGTCGCTGGACGGCCAGGAGACGTGGCAGCAGCTGGAGCTGCCCGAGCTCGCTGCCGGCCACAGCGCTGATGTCGCCCTCCCCACCGGCGAGGGCTGCGTCACCAC
Organism: Brachybacterium sp. p3-SID957; assembly: GCF_025144775.1. NCBI lineage: Bacteria > Bacillati > Actinomycetota > Actinomycetes > Micrococcales > Dermabacteraceae > Brachybacterium > Brachybacterium sp. p3-SID957. The sequence continues at coordinate 6,722 of NZ_JALXKT010000028.1, forward strand.
GGTGCGCCTGCTGACCCGCGAGGCGGTGGGCCCCGTCCCGGCCGATCACATCGTGGTCGCGGCCGACCACGTGGATGTCGGGCACCGCCGCGCCGCGGTGCCCGCCCTCGAGGGGGCCGTCGCCCCTGAGCACGGCGAGGACGGCTCCTGGCAGCTGGGCCCGGCCCGGTTCGACGACCTGGGCCGCTTGGTGGAGCTGGGCTCCATGGACGTCGAGCACGCCTACGCGGACCTGTACCGCGCCCCGGTGGACAACGAGCGCGCCCGCACCCGCTACCCGCTGGAGGCGCGATGGAAGCGCATCGGGCTGGACCATGCCCGTCGCCGCCTGGTCGAGGTGTCGGTCGAGGGCGATCAGCTGGTGGTGCGCACGCGCCTGGGGCTGGACGGCTCCAAGCTCGGGGCCGAGGTGACCGAGCGTTGGCGGGGCACGGCCACGGAGGTCGAGGCCGAGGTGACCATCACCCCGGTGGACTTCTGGCCGGCGGACCTGCCGCTGCCGCGGATCGGCTGGACCCTGTCGCTGCCAGGCGGCCTGGACGAGGTGGAGTACCAGGGCTACGGCCCCCACGAGTCCTACCCGGACACCGGGGGTGGGACCACCTTCGGCACCTGGCGCTCCACGCTGGCCGACCTCCAGGTCCCATATGTGTTCCCGCAGGAGAACGGCAATCGCGCCGATGTGGTGCGTGCCGTGCTGAGTGGTGGCGGCGCAGGACTGGAGCTGCAGGCACCGGACGGCCTGGGCCTGGCGGTGCGGCCCTGGTCCACCGCGGAGCTGGACCTGCGCCTGCACGACGGCGCGCTGCGGCCGGACGGTCGCACCTGGGTCACGCTGACGGCGGCGATGCACGGCGTGGGATCCGCGGCCTGCGGCCCGATCCCGCTGGACACGTACGTGCTCACGGCGCGGGAGGAGACCTTCACCTTCCGCCTGCGGCCGGTGAACGGCTGACGCACAGCAGGCCGCCGGCCAGCGACCTCGGGGAAACCCTTCGGTCACGATGGGTCGGCGCGTGACCGCTGGCGCCCCGCGACATATAGCCTGTCGCGGGGCGTCACCGCGCCACCGCCACGATCGAGGAGAGTCATGACTCAGGGGTACGGACAGCAGAACAATCCGATGGACCCGTACGGCCAGCAGCCCGGCGGCCAGGGGGACCAGCAGCAGGGGTGGGGGCAGCAGCCTGCTGGCGAGCAGCAGAGCTGGGGGCAGCAGCCTGCTGGCGAGCAGCAGGGCTGGGGCCAGCCCGGCGGCAGCAGCGCGGCCCCGGCTGACCAGCAGCAGTGGGGGCAGGCGCCGGGTGCTTCGCCCGCGCCGGCGTACGGCTCCCCTGCGCCGGCCCCGGGCGGGTACGGCTCCCCGGCATCGGCTCCGGCGGGCTACCCCGGCGCCGCGGGAGCAGCTCCCAGTGCACCGGCCACCGCCCCCTCGACGCTGGACAAGCTGACCAAGTGGCTGCTGATCCTCGCGATCGCTGTGGTGGCGGTCCGGCTCGCCCAGTACATCGTGGGCGCCGTCGCCGGATTCGCCATCGGCGCCTCGTCGGCGGGTGGAGGTGACGCCATGGGGGTGACGGCCCTTGGCGGAGGGATCGTCGCACTGCTCATGCTGCTGCTGAACGGAGTGGTGTCGCTGGCGCTGCTCGTGGTCGCGATCATCGTCGCCGTCCAGGCGCGTGGTCGTGGCCGCATCGGTGCGCTCATCGTCGTCGGCGCGATCGTGCTCGCGGTGGTCCTGTACTGGATCGTCCAGGTGATCTACATGATCGCGGTGGGCGCTTCCACCGATCCGGAGAGCGTCGGCGTGTGGGCTCTGGTGGTCCTGGTGCTGGAGATCGGCCGCGGGCTGCTGATCGCGGTGGCCCTGATCGTGGGCGCGATGATGGCCCGCAGCTGGGTCAAGCAGAGCTCCGCAGGCGCGCTGAGCGCCTGACGGGGTCCCGACCCCGTCGACCTCGCAGGCGAACCGGCCGTCCCCTGGGGGCGGCCGGTTCTGCATGCGGCCTCGCCCGGCGTCGGCGGCCCAGCGGCCCAGCGGCCCAGCGGCCCAGCGGCCCAGCGGCCCAGCGGCCCAGCGGCTCAGCGGCTCAGCGGCTGAGTGGCTCAGCGGCTCAGCAGCAGCGTGCGGTCGCCCTCGGTGACCAGTGCGGCACCGACGCCCACGGCCGCCACGGGCTCGAGGGCCCCCGCCACCACCGCCTCGATCCTCACCTCACCGGTGGCCGCATCGAAGATGCGCAGCCGACGCGCGTCGCGGGCATCCAGCGGTGCCGTGCGCACCGCCGGGTCGAGCACCACCGCGGATCCGGCACCGAGCACGCCGCGCACCCCCGGGACGCCCTGCGCGGCGGCCGCTTCGTCGTGGACGGCCGAGGTCCAGGTGTTCTCCCCGTCGGCGGTGTCGTAGGCGACCAGCTGGCCCGCATCATTGGTGACCACCATGCGGGCCCCGTCGATGCCGATCCGGGAGGTGAGGGCCGAGGCCTGCTGGAGCACGGAGCCGCCGGGAGCGGTCCAGGCGGACTGCGCCTCCCCAGCGACGATCTCGCCGCTCACCTCGCTCCCCTGCTCGGTGCCAGCGGCGAGGACCCTGCCCTGGTCCAGGGTCACCGTCCACTCGCCGGCAGGGGACGGTTCGGACGTCCACAGCACTGATCCGTCGCGGTGGGCGGTGGCGGTCATCGCGCCGTCGTCCTGCCTGCACACCGTGAGCACCACGGGTCCTGGTTCCTGCAGGGACGGCGGCCCAGGGGGCGCAGCGGTGGAGGCGATCCGGCAGTCCTGTTCGGGCCGGGCCAGGACCTGGCCCTGGGGGAAGCCGGTGGCGGGGTCCAGCTGCACCCATCCCTGTGCGGGGTCGTGGACCAGGGCGATCGCCGGCAGGATCCCGGTGCTGCGCAGGGCATCGAGCAGGCCGGCAGGCTGCGCGCCCGTGGCCGGCAGGGGGATCCCGGCAGGATCTGCTCCGCGCACAGCACCGGGATCGCTCTGGGTGCCGTCGGAGATCGTCCACAGGGCGGGGACCGCGGTGCTGTCATCCGACGCGAGGCTCAGGTCGTGGCCGCTGATGCGGCAGGTGCCCTCGGTGCAGGTGCGCAGCACCAGCAGGTCTCCGGCCAGGGCCATCGGCACCCCGCCCAGTGCGGTCAGAGGCACAGGGACCGTGTCGGGGGTCAGGTCGAGCACGGTGGTGGTGGGACCCTCGGCCTCACCGGTGGTGCCGGTGACCCGCAGCAGGCGGGTGCCCTCGGCGCTCAGGGCCAGGATCTCCCCCGCCTGCGCGGGGATCTCGTCGACCCGGCTGCCGCGCAGGAGTTCCCCAGAGCCGTCGGCGCGCTGCACCAGCACCGGGCTGTCCTGGATCGGGAGAGAGGTGACGCGGTCGTCGTCGGCCAGCGCGGGGATCGAGGCGAGGGCGATGGAGGCCAGTGGCGCGGCGCGGGCGGAGAGCACTGCGGGGACGGTGAGGACCAGTGCCAGCAGGGCCGCTGCGATCCCGGCCAGCACCCAGCGGCGCCAGTGCAGCACCATCAGCAGGGCCGCACCGACCCCCGCACCACCCAGCACCCCGGCCAGGATGCGCAGCCATCCCCACAGGAAGTGCTGCCCCAGCAGGGCGCTCAGGGCTGCCAGCGCCAGCAGCGTGACGGCAGCACCGAGGGCGGTGGTGGCATCCAGCGGCGGGTCCTCGCGCGGAGGCTCCGCGCCGGTCGTGTCCTCGTGCTCCGGCGACTCGGGCAGCTCGAACTGCGGCAGCTCGAACCTCGGGGGTTCGTCATCGGGGGCGGGCACGGGGACCTCAGCGCGGGGAGCCGTAGTAGTCGGCGGTGCGCTGCTCGCGCAGGGCCTCGAAGTCCCCGTCGGTGATGGAGGCGCGGATCTCATCCACCAGGCGCACCACGAACCGCTCGTTGTGGATGGTGCACAGGGTGGAGGACAGCATCTCCTTTGCCCGGAACAGGTGGTGGACATACGCGGCGGTGTAGTGGGTGCAGGTGTAGCAGTCGCAGGTCTCGTCGATGGGTGCGAACTGGCGGCGGTAGCGGGCGCCGGTGAGGTTCACCCGGCCCTTCCGGGTGTATACGGCGCTGTTGCGGGCCACGCGTGAGGGGGAGACGCAGTCGAAGGTGTCGGCCCCGGCCGCGACTGCGGTGAACAGGTCGTCCACCTCGCTGATGCCCAACAGGTGGCGGGGCCGGTCCTCGGGCAGCTCATCGGTGACCCACCCGACGATGGTGCCCAGGTTCTCCTTCTCCAGCGCCCCGCCGATGCCGAAGCCGTCGAACACCTGGCCGTCCACGTCCATGCCGCCCAGGTCGCGGGCGGCCTGCCGGCGCAGGTCCTCGTACTGGGCGCCCTGGATCACACCCCACAGCTGCTGGTAGGGCCGATGGGTGCGCTCGGCGGTGAGACGGGTGTGCTCGGCCAGGCAGCGGATCGCCCACAGCCGGGTGCGCTCCAGCGCTTGCTCCTGGTAGCCGCGGGAGTTCATCAGCGTGGTCAGCTCGTCGAAGGCGAACATGATGTCGGCCCCCAGTCCGTGCTGGATCTGCATGGAGATCTCAGGGGTGAAGCGGTGGACGTCGCCGTTGATGAAGGAGCGGAAGGTGACGCCGTCGTCGTCGACGTGGGCCAGTCGCTCCTTTCCCTCCGCGACGGCGTCGTCCTCCCCGGTGGAGGTGCGGGCGCTGGAGCCGCCGGCGAACTCGCTGGAGAGCACCTTCTTGAACCCGGCGCCCAGGCTCATCACCTGGAAGCCGCCGGAGTCGGTATAGGTGGGGCCGGGCCAGTTCATGAAGGCGCCCAGTCCCCCGGCCTCGTCCACCAGGTCGTGACCGGGCTGAAGGTACAGGTGGTAGGCGTTGGCCAGCAGGGCCTGCGCTCCCAGCTCCCCCATGGTCTCCGGCAGCACCGCCTTGACGGTGGCCTTGGTGCCCACCGGGATGAAGGCGGGCGTGGCGATCGGACCGTGGGGCGTGGAGATCACGCCGGCGCGGGCCTTCTCGCCATGGCGGGCGGTGACCTCGAAGCCGACGTCGGCAGGCAGTTCGTTCACCGTCCCATGCTCCCATGAGCCACCCGCGGTGCCCTGTGATCACGGTTCCATCCATGGTCACCGGTGGGGTGGTCTCGCATAGGATCCTCCGCAGTGCGCCCGGCGCACCGCACGGCAGCGCCTGCTGTCCGGCCCCCCCGGAGAGCCGTGACGGAGCATGGGAGCGGGAGAGCGGAAGGAGATCACGATCAGCTCGCCTGGTGATCAGCCGACCCCGCACGCCCGCCGCGCCGAGCCCACCGGCGAGGACCCGTGGGTCCAGCCCGCCGTGGGGACCGACAGCAGCCCGGAGCGATCCGCGCCGTCCGCCGGTGCGACCGCTGCACGCTCGGTGGCGCCTTCCCGGCTGGAGGACTGGACCCAGGGGCCGGCGCCGGCCTCCTCGCTCGACGACTGGCTGCAGGGCCCGCTCGAGGACCACATGGAGCAGTCCGCGGAGGACGCCTGGTCCACCGCGGAGTCCGTGACCGGCCACCCGGACCGCCAGCACCGCGGGGCCGCGATCGAGCAGGGCACCGCCGCACCGCTGGGCACCGCGCTCGCTCACGGTGCTGCGCAGGGGGCCGCGCAGGGGGCCGAGGCGACGTCGGCGGCACCTGCGGGCCACCGGGGAGGCACCGGCGCGCGAAAGACCCACCCGGAGCGCCCCGTGTTCCGTCGGGAGCTGCACGGGCTGCGCGCCCTGGCGCTGATGCTGGTGGCGGTGTACCACATCTGGCTCGGCCGGGTCTCCGGCGGTGTGGACGTGTTCCTGTTCCTCTCGGCCTTCTTCCTCACCGGCACCTTCGTGCGCCGTCTGGACGCCGGGCGCCCGCTCGCCGTGCCGCGCTACTGGCTGCACACCTTCAAACGCCTGCTGCCCCCGGCCGCGGTCACCATCCTCGCCACACTGGCGGCCACCTGGTGGCTGCTGCCGCCTTCGATCTGGCCGACGGTCATGCAGCAGTCCGCCGCGTCCATCGGCTATGTGCAGAACGTCCTGCTGGTGTTCCAGGAGGTCGACTACCAGGCACGCGACGCCGGGGCTTCCTCACCCCTGCAGCACTTCTGGTCGCTGAGCGTGCAGGGGCAGGCGTTCCTGCTGTGGCCGCTGCTGTTCCTGCTGGCCGTGCCGCTCGCCCGCCGCGGGAAAGCGGTGCGCCGCCCACTGCTGGGCCTGATGGCGCTGATCGTCGCGGCCTCGCTGACCTGGTCGATCATCGAGACCGCGAGCAACCAGCCCGTGGCCTACTTCGACACCGGAGCCCGCCTCTGGGAATTCGCCGCAGGCTCGATGCTCGCCCTCGCTCTGCCGTGGATCGACCGTCACACCGGCGCCCGTCGCCCCGAGGACGAGACCGCGCCGCGATTCGGCACGCAGCGGGCCATGCTCGGCTGGGCCGGTCTCATCGCTCTGCTCGCCTGCGGGGTGCTGGTCGACGTGTCCGACCAGTTCCCCGGCTGGATTGCGATCTGGCCGCTCACCGGCGCCGCAGCCGTCGTCATCGCCGGACATACCGGCACCCGCTGGGGCGTGGACCGGCTGCTGTCCACCCGGCCCGCTGCATTCATCGGCGACATCTCCTACGCGCTGTACCTGGTGCACTGGCCGCTGCTGGTGCTGTGGCTGCACGCCAGCCAGCAGGAGCGCGCCGGACTGCTGGACGGTCTGGTGGTGCTGGCCGGGTCGATTTTGCTGGCCTGGGTGCTCACCCGCGCCGTGGACGCCCCCGTGCGACGCTCCCGTCGCCTGGAGGCACGGCCCTGGCGGGCGCTGGCCGTGGTGGCGACCTCGGTGGCCCTGGTGGTGGGAGCAGCCGGCGGCTGGTGGCTGACCCTGACCGGCAGCGAACCGGAGCGACCCACCGTCTCGGCCAATCCGGAGGTGGCCACCGATGAGGTCGCGACCGTCTCCTCCCATTCGATCCGTCCCTACGGGTGGCAGCTGGGCTCCCAATGGCCGGACCTGCCCGAGCGCTGCGACGGCCCCTGGGCCCCCGAGAAGCAGTTCCGCCACGTGCACTGCCAGCAGCTGCTGCCAGCCGACTCGACCGCGCAGGAGACCATCGTGGTAGTGGGAAGCTCCCACGCCCGCCAGTTCATCCCGGCCCTCGTCCCGTGGGCCGAGCAGAGCGGCGCGCAGATCGTCAACCTCACCATGGACGGCTGCGAGTTCCTTCTCGGCACCGAGCGGACGCCCTACTGCACCGGTTACGACGAGTACGCGCTGAGCTACATCGACGCGGTGAGACCCTCGATGGTGCTGACCACCGTGACCCGCACCCAGGCGGACTCCGCCGAGGAGGTGATGCCCGCAGGGACGGACACAGGTGTTCAGATGCTGCTGGACCGCGGGATCGACGTGATCGCGGTGCGCGACACCCCGCGCTGGGGGAGCGACCGCTACGAGTGCGCCGAGCGCGTGATCACCGGCGGCAGCTCCCCCGCCGATGCCGACCTGGCCTGCGGCGCAGAAGTCGAGCAGAGGCTCGCAATCACCAATCCGGCCGCATCGCTCGCTGGACTCTCTGCGCGGGGTCCATCCGATGCCCCGCCGGCCGATGCCGGTGAGGTCACCCTGGTGGACCTGACCGCACAAGTGTGCCCCGATGGCCGGTGCGCGCCGGTGCTGGGCGACACCTACGTTTACCTCGACGACAACCACCTCACCCGCCTGTTCGTGGAGAGCGCCCTGGAGCCGGTGCTGCGGAACGAGCTGGACAGCACTGAGGACTGATGCGCCTGCTGACCGCCGGAGCGGGCTGCATCAGCGCGACCCGGCTGACCTAGGATGTAGGCGTTCATGCGGCGGGTCGGCGCCGACCCGAGCAGGAAGCAGGTGAGCACCGGTGGGCTTTTTGGAGATCGCGTGCACCGCTCTTGTATCCCTAGCCGTTCTGACTGTGCCCGGCCTGCCGAGCATCCTGGCCCTGCGCTTGCGGCCCTTGACCGGCGCAGCCTTCCTCCCACCCGCCTCACTCCTGCTGGTCACGTTGTCAGCCGAGCTCGGAAGCGCAACCGGGATCCCCTGGAACGTCGGGACTCCCCTGGCGCTCGGAACCCTGCTCGGAGCCGCGCTATGGCTGGGAGGCCGTCAGCTCGCCCCCCGCATAGCTCACGGCGAGTCCGCTACCGAAGAGCTGGGCTCCGAACCCGGGTCACAGCGGCACTTCCTCGCAGCCGCTCGTTGCGGCACGGTTTCGGTAGTCGCCGGGATCCTGCTCGGAGGTGGCGTGATCCTGCTGCAGGCTCTTCGCATGCTCGGTTCCATCCGGGCTGTCAGCCAGACCTACGACAACGTCTTCCACCTCAACGCGACCCGCCACATCCTGCGTTCCGGCGATGGTTCCGCCTGGGTGGTGGGGGGAATGACGCAGCTGGAGGGGCAGGCTGGCTACTACCCGGCTCTGTGGCACCAGACCGCGAGCCTGGTGACCCAGCTCTCCACGGGTGACATCGTGCTGTCCTCGAACATCCTAATGCTCACGTTTGGGGTGCTGGTGTGGCCCGTGAGCATCGTTGCTCTGGTGCGAACCACTACCCCCACGGGGCCCGTGGGCTGGTTCCTGGCCGGCGCACTGTCGGGAATCTCAGTGGCTATGCCGCTGACGTTGATGGGGTGGGGACTCGTTCTTCCCTACTTCATGGCCATGACGATGATGCCGACGGTGGTACTGGCGGTGGCGCACATCGCGCAGATTGCCCCGGAAGGACAGCACCACCTCAACACGTTCCAGCTGTCGGTGCTCACTCCCGTCGTCCTTGCTTCAGTCACGCTCTCCCATCCACAAAGCGTGTTCGTGGGTATCGTGCTTTGTCTACCGATAATGGTCTGGGCCACAGGGGTCCACCTGGTGTCGGCGGTCCGAAGAGTCCCCGGTGCTCTCTATCGACTCTGGCCGACTGCGGTGCTCACCCTGATCGCGATCGTGGGGACGGCTGCGACATGGACGCGCTTCAGCCCACCACAGTCCTCGGCAGTATGGGGTCCGAACGCCTCCCGCGTGCAAGCCCTTGGACAGGTGCTGTCCCTGTCGCCCAATGAGACCCCTACCTGGGAGCCGTTTGCCGGCCTTATGTCCATCTGCGCACTGGTCGTCTTGATCCGGACGAGATCCCGGTGGCTCGTGGTGTCATGGATCGCCGGGTGCGCCCTTTCTTTCGTGGCTCGATCAGAACCCGCAGGAGATCTGCGCTACCTGCTTACGGGCAACTGGTACAGCGACAGCAATCGCATCACGGCGATTCCCATTGTGGTCGCGGTGCCGTTGCTCGCCATAGGGCTGGACGCCATTATTCGGCGGGCGGCGCGCTCGTTACCGATCCGAATGGGCAATCATGTCCCCGCTATGGCGATCGCGACAGCTATTGCCTTGATCGTCATGAGCATCGCATCACCGGCGAACCGTGCGAGCCTGGGTTTCCTCCAAGGCCGATGGCAGATGGAGGACCTGCTCAGCGCCGACGAGCGCGAGCTCCTCGAACGCCTGCCCGAGGTGGTGCCGGAGGACGCCGTGATCGCCACCAACGCCTGGAACGGCAGCTCCCTGGCCTATGCGATCTCGGACCGGCCGGTGCTGAACACCTACATGGGCTTCGCCGCAGAGCCGGAGGTCCACCTGCTCAACGCCCGCCTCGACGAGGCGAACACCGTCCCGGAAGTGTGCGATGCCGCCGAGGAGCTCGACGTCGAGTTCGCTCTGGACTTCGGGCCGCAGGAGATCCACGGACGCAATGCCACGTACACCGGGCTGAACGAGATCTCCGAGACCGGGGCCGCCGAAGTGGTGATGCAGGTGGGTGAGGCGAAACTGCTGCGGATGCTTCCCTGCCGCGGCGTGGACGGGCAGTTGAACGACTGAGCACCCCCACGGGGGCTCGCACCCCGGAACCCACGGCGTGGTCCGCCGATGGTTCAATACCAGGATGACCCCCACTGCTCGTCGTTCCCCCGTGCCCGGCCGCCGCTCCACCTCCCGGCCCTCACCGGAAGCTCGCGAGACTGCCCTGGACCTGGGTGCCTTCGTCACCGCGTCGCTCTCGTCCTTCCATGCCGCCCAGGAGACCGCCCGACGCCTGGAGACAGCCGGGTTCACGGCACTGCTGGAGGCCGACGACTGGGGTGCGGAGGATGTCACCGGAGACCGCTATGTGGTGCGCGACGGCGCAATCATCGCCTGGTCCGCCCCGGAGGGTGCCGGCGCCAAGAGCAGCTGGCGGATCATCGGCTCCCACACGGACTCCCCGGCCCTGAAGCTCAAGCCGAACCCGCAGCTCGGCGGGGAGGGCCTCTCGCAGGTGGGAGTGGAGATCTACGGCGGTCCGCTGCTGAACTCCTGGCTGGACCGTGAGCTGCGGCTGGCCGGACAGCTGGCGCTGCGCGACGGCACCACCGTGCTCGTGGACACCCCGCCCCTGCTGAGAGTCCCCCAGCTGGCCGTCCACCTGGATCGCGGGGTTAACGCCGAGGGACTGAAGCTGGACCCCCAGCGGAACATGCAGCCGATCCTGGGGATCGGTCCGGTGGACGTGCTGGAGATCCTCGCCGAGCGGGCTGGCGACGCCACGGGGCGCAGCGTGAGCCCCGGGGAGATCGTCGGCTTCGACGTGGTCACGGTCGACGCTCATGAGCCGGCACTGTTCGGTGCGAACGAGGAGTTCCTGGCCTCCGCACGCCTGGACAACCTCTCCTCCGTGCACGCCGAGGTCCAGGCCCTGATCACCATCGCCTCCGCGCCGCGCAGCGCGGATGCCCCGATCGCCCTGATGGTGGCCAACGACCACGAGGAGGTGGGCTCTGCCACCCGGTCCGGTGCGGGCGGCCCCTTCCTGGAGGATGTGCTGGTGCGCATGCACGAGGCCCTCGGCGGAACCGACTCCACGCGCCGACGCGCCTTCGCGGGCTCGATGGTGCTCTCGGCCGATGCCGGGCACGCCGCCCACCCCAACTACCCCGAGCGACACGATCCCGTGACCCGGCCGCGCCTGGGCGAGGGGCCGGTGCTGAAGATCAACGCCCAGCAGCGCTACGCCACCGACGCGGTGGGGATCGCGGCGTTCGTCCAGGCCTGCGAGGAGGCCGGCGTGCCCCACCAGCATTTCGTGTCCAACAACGCGATGCCATGCGGCTCCACCATCGGCCCCATCACCGCGACCCGCCTGGGGATCACCACCGTCGACGCCGGCATCACGCTGCTGTCGATGCACTCGGCCCGGGAAATGTGCGCGACCGAGGACCCGCTGCTGCTGCAGCGCGCCTGCGCGGCGTTCCTGCGGGGCTGAGCGCTGTATCGGCACACCTGACCACAGAGACCCCGCCTCCCCCATGGCGCTGCCCTCGGCCCCGCGGAACCTCCCGCGGTGGCCGCAGGCCCGTCGGTATCCCCCTCGCGCGATCTCCTGGCCCCGGCGCGGACGCCGGGCTTCCGCCCCGAGCTGCACGAACTGCGCGGTGTGGCGATCGGCCTGGTGGTCGTCTACCACGTGTGGCTGGACCGGGTCTCCGGCGGGGTGGACGTGTTCCTGTTCCTGTCCGCATTCCTGCTTACCGGGACGTTCCTGCGGGTAGCGGATCGGGACGGGCGGCCCCGGCCGATTGCCTGCTGGGCGCGCATGTTCAAGCGCCTGCTGCCGCCGGCGTCAGTCGTGGTGCTGGCCTCGCTGGTGGGCGTGTTCACCCTGCTGGGCGCGGACAGGTGGCTGCCGTCGCTGACCGATGCGGCCGCATCGCTGCTGCAGTTGCAGAACTGGGTGCAGATCCAGCGGGGCACCGACTACTACGCGGCGGACGCCTCCACCGCCTCGGTGTTCCACCACTTCTGGTCCCTGTCGATCCAGGCGCAGGTGTTCCTGGTGTGGCCGGTGCTGATCTCCGTCGTCATCCTGATGGCGCGTGCGGTAGGAGTGCCGGTGCGCGGCGCCCTCACGGTCGTGTTCACGGTGGTCACGGCGACGTCCCTGGCATGGTCGGTGCATTCGACCGGGACCCAGCAGACCGTGGCCTACTTCGACACACTCGCTCGGGTCTGGGAGTTCTCCGCCGGGAGCCTGATGTCGCTGGCGCTGATGCCGCGGGCGGCAGCACTCGGCAGGAACGGCACCGGCCCGGGCGGCTCGACGGCCGTCCCCGCGCCCGGCGTGGGAGCCGCCTGCGGGGGCGGCGCGCCAGCCCACGGTCGGCGCCGGGCGGATCGGCCCCGTGGCTGTGCCAGCACGGTTATCGCGCGGCCTCCTCACCCGCCGGGTGGTGGCCGGTTGGGCGGGACTGGTGGCCTTAGTCTCCTGCGGGATGCTGGTGGACGTGCAAGGCGCGTTCCCCGGCTGGATCGCTCTGTGGCCGCTCTTTGCAGCAGCGCTGGTGCTGCTGGCCGGCTCCACCGGACACCAGCTCAGCGTGGACCGTCTGCTGTCCGCACGGCCTGCGCCTCGATGCCTCCCTGCTGCCCGACGGTCCGTCCGCTGCGGATCCCCCGCCGGTGCCGTGATCGTGCCGCTGGGCCTGAACTCGCTGGTGTGCCCGCAGCAGGAGTGCCGGCCCGTGGTGGGGAAGGTGATGGTGTTCATCGATGCCGGCCACACCTCCGGCACCTACGCGGCGTCGATGCAGGAGGCGGTGGACAAGCAGCTCACTGACAGCGGTTTCAGGTGGTGACCACCCCGGGGCGGGGCGTGCAGTCAGGTGACCCGCGTGGACTCTCGATTCAGCCGCGCAGCTCGACCGGCGCCTTGTCGCCGGGGACGGCCAGGGTCGACCGCTCTTCCGGCTCCCCCAGGTCGATCCCGAACAGGGTGTGTATCGCCTCCACGTACTGATCGGCGGCGCCCGCGCGGGCCAGCTCACGGGCACGAGCGGTGGGGAGGTGGAGCACGCGTGAGGCGATGCGCTGCAGGCGTCGCTCCATATCGGCCGCCACGTCCTCCGAGTAGCGCTCTCGGATCTCCTGGATCTCCTGATCCAGTGCCTCGGCCACGCGGCCGCGCAGGGCGGTGACGGCGGGGTCGAGCTTGCGGGTCTCCTGCCGGGACACGAAGCGGTCCACCCCCTCGGTGAGGATCTCGCGCGCGGCGGCCAGCTGGCCGGCGTCCTCGATGTCGTCGGCCAAGTCCGCCAGGCCGATCACCCGCACCCCCTCGAGCTCGCGCACGGCAGCGTCGAGGTCGGAGTGCAGGGCCAGGTCCAGGATCACGCGGGGGCGGGCATCGCTCAGGTGCTCGGCGTGCAGCAGCACCTGACCGTGACCGGAGGCGGCGACCACGAGATCAGCGCCTGCGGCGGCAGCGGCGAGCCCGTCGTCCTGGACCGCGCGCACGCCGTGACTGGCCGCGAAGTCCGTAGCACGACCGGTGCTGGAGAACACGGAGACGTCCTGCACGCCGCGGCGGGCGAGCTCGGCAACCACCAGGCGGGCGTAGGAGCCGGTCCCGATCACCAGCACCGATGCCTCCGCCAGGGGGACCTCGAGCACCTCGATCGCGCGGTCCAGGGCCACGGCCGCCCCGGTGCGGCCGGCCGCGCCCAGACGGGTCGAGGAGGAGACCCGCTTGGCCTGGCGCAGCCCTTCCTGGAACAGGTCGTTGAGCATGGGAGTGGTGGTGCCCTGTTCGAGGGCCTCGGTGAAGGCGGCGCGCACCTGCCCGGCCACCTCGGACTCCCCCATCACCACGGAGCGCAGCCCAGCGGTGACCTCGTACAGGTGCTGGGCCACCTCGGTGCCCATCGCGGCCTCGAACAGCTGGCGAACCTCCTGCTCCGCAAGACCGCTGGTGCGGCTCACGGCGGCCATCGCGTGGTCCACGGCGTCGTGGAAGCGCTCGGCATCGAGGTACAGCTCCAGCCGATTGCAGGTCGACAGCACCACCATGCCGTCCAGAGGTGCACCGGGAGCACTGAGCTCCCGGGGCAGCTGCTCCGAGTTGCGGGTGAGCGCGTCGAGCACCCCGAGGTCGAGGTGCTCATGGGAAGCGCGCACGGCCACAAGCATGCCGACGATCCTACGACTGATGTCACCTCGGCACCGCTCCCACAGCCACCTCTGTGACGAGTCGTGCACAATGGGGTCGCCATGACAGAAAACAGCACGTCAGAGGCCGTATTTCGCGACACGGCGTCATATCGCGATCGCGTCCGGTCCCACCTGCCACAAGACCATCCGCTGCAGCGCTCGAGCGCCGACTCCGGCACCGCCGAGGCGCCCCTGCTGGCCCGTTACCGAGGGGTCAGCACCGATGCCCCGCCGAGTGTGTGGTTCATGCGCCAGGCCGGGCGCTCGCTGCCCGAGTACCGGAAGCTGCGCGAGGGCACCACGATGCTGGACTCGTGCCTGATCCCGGAGATGGCTGCGGAGATCACTGTGCAGCCCGTGCGCCGCCACCGCGTCGATGCGGGCATCTTCTTCTCCGACATCGTGGTGCCGATGCGCCTGGCCGGCCTCGAGGTGGAGATCAAGCCCGGAGTGGGCCCCGTCTTCGCCCGTCCCGTGCGCACCGAGACCGACGTCGATGCTCTGCCCGTGCTGGACGACTCCTTCGAGGAGGCCCTGGAGCCGATCCGTGAGGCCGTGCGCCTCACCGTCGCCGAGCTGGGATCCACTCCCCTGATCGGCTTCGCCGGCGCCCCCTTCACCGTGGCCTCCTACCTGGTCGAGGGGGCACCGAGCCGGGACCACCTGGCCGCACGGGCGCTGATGCGCTCGAAGCCGCAGGTGTGGGACCGACTGGCCGCCTGGGTGGCCGAGGCCTCCGGTCGCTTCCTGCGCGCGCAGGTGCTGGCCGGCGCCTCCGCCGTCCAGCAGTTCGACTCCTGGGCCGGTTCGCTCTCCGAGCACACGTACCGCACCGGGGCCCTGCCCCACTCCCGCGCCCTGTTCGACCACGTCGCGGACCTGCCGGTGCCCCGCGTCCACTTCGGGGTGGGGGCCGCGCACCTGCTGGCCCCGATGCATGAGGCAGGCGCCACCGTGATGGGTGTGGACCACCGCATCACGCTCACCGAGGCCGCCACACATCTGCCCCCCGGCACCCCCCTGCAGGGGAACATCGACCCAGCCGTGCTGTTCACCTCGGAGCAGGTGCGCTTCGCCGAGGCCGATCGGGTGCTCGCCGACGGCGCCGCCGCGGCCGGTCACGTGGTGAACCTGGGCCATGGCGTCCCGCCGGAGACGGACCCGCAGGTGCTCACCGACCTGGTCGCCCACCTGCACGAGCAGCCCTCCGTCTCGGCTTCCTCGCCGGACGGCTCTTCGTCGTCACAGGGCTTGTCCACGGCCGGTGCGCCCGCCCAGTCGGGCTCGGGCGGCGTCGAGGCTCCTGTCACCACCGGGACCGCGGGATGAGCTCACCCGAGCGCACCGTCGTCGTCGGCGGCGGCATTGCGGGCCTGCTGGCCGCCCGGCGACACGCCCTCGCGGGCCGACGGGTGACCCTGCTGGAGGCCGAGCCCTCCACCGGCGGGGCGATCGCCGCCCGCACCGTCGGCGGAATCGACATCAACATCGGTGCGGAGGCCTGGTCGGTCGGCAACGGCGCGGTCGAGGCGCTGATCGCGCAGCTGGGCCTGGCCGATCAGGTGGTCTCCCCCGTGACCGGTCGCGGCAGCCGCCTGGTCTCCGCCGCCGGCGTGCACATCGCGCCGCCCGGGGGCATGTTCGGCATCCCGGCCCGCCCCCTGTCCCCCGAGACCCGCGAGGTGCTGGGGACCACCGGGGCCCTTCGTGCCTGGGCCGAACGCCTCCTGCCGGCCTCCTGGGGGCTGCGTCCGGACGTCACCCTCGGTGACTACGTGCGCTGCCGGATGGGCAGGCGCGTGGTGGATCGACTGGTCGCACCCCTGGTGGGCGGGGTGCACTCCGCTGACCCCTACTCCCTGGAGCTGGCCTCGACCCTGCCCCGCCTGCCCGACGCCGTGCGGGAGAACGGCTCTCTCGCCGCTGCGGTGCGGTCCCTGCGCCCGGAGACCTCCCGCTCCTCCCGTCGCGGGGCAGGCACGGCCGTGCGGGCCCTCACCCCCACCATGGCCGAGCTGCCCGGGGCGCTCGAGGCGCAGCTGCGCACCCACGGCGGCGAGGTGCTCACCGGAACCCGCGCACTCGCCGTCGCACGCAAGGACGACGGCACCTGGCAGGTCACGGCGTTCGGCACGGACCGAGGCGCCAGCACCAGTGGTTCAGCCACCAGTGGTGCAGCCACCAGTGGTGCAGCCACCAGTGGTGCAGCCACCGGTGGTGCCGACGGCACCGAGGTGCACCTGGAGGCCGAGCACCTGGTGCTGGCCTGCCCGCCCGATGTCGCTGCGACCCTGCTGGAGCAGGCCCTGCCCACGCTGGCCCGTGCGATTCCCTCCGCGCCCGCGGTGCCGGTGCGACTGGTGGCCCTGGTGCTGGAGGCTCCCGCACTGGACTCCTCGCCCTCGGGCACCGGCGCCTTGGTGGCGGCCGGTACCCCCGGGGTGCGCGCCAAGGCCCTCACCCACGCCACCGCCAAGTGGGAGCACGTGCGTCGCGCGGCCGACGGCCTGCACGTGGTGCGTCTGAGCTACGGCCGTCCCGGGGAGGAGCTTCCCGAGGATGACTCCCATGGCCCCGACGGCACCGAGGGCACCATCATCGACCTGGCCCTGGCCGATGCCTCCACGATCCTGCGCACCCCGCTGGACCGCTCCCAGTTGCGGGCCGCCCGCGTGATCACCTGGCAGCGTGCCATGCGCCGCCCCGGCCCCGGCCATCGCGAGGCCCTGGACGCGATCACCGAGCTGCTGGCCCAGGAGCCGAGCCTCGAGCTGGTGGGGGCCTGGCGGGCCGGCACCGGCATCGACGCGATCGTGCGGGCTGACGCCCGCGCCATGACCATCCCCGACCCATCCACCCACCGAGTCCAGGAGGACCGCCCATGACCACCCAGCACCCCGCCCCCTCCCGCCCCGAGGGCCGCGACGGCCCCGACAGCGCCGGCAAGGAGATCACCCGCTACACCTCCTACACCGTGTTCCGCCGCCTGGGCGGCCTGGCCGCCGAGGGTGAGGCCAGCCCCGAGCAGCTCACCACCGCCGTGGAGGAGACCATCTCCCTGATCGAGGCCGACGGCTGCGAGGTGCTCGGCTTCTACGACGTCTCCGGATTCCGCGCCGAGGACGACCTGATGCTGTGGTTGGCCGCGGAGGAGCCCGAGGCCCTGCAGGCCGGGCTGCGCACGCTGGAGAACTCCCTGGCGGGCACCCTGCTGCACCGCGAGTGGGCAGCCGTGGGCGTGCACCGCGCCGCCGAGTTCACCCGCTCCCACATCCCCTCGTTCATGACGAAGAACCGCGGTCGCAAGCAGTGGATCTGCGTGTACCCCTTCGTGCGCTCCTACGAGTGGTACCTGCTGCCGGAGGAGGAGCGCCGCCGCATGCTGATCGAGCACGGGAAGCTGGGCCGCGACTTCCCGCAGGTCAACGCCAACACGGTGGCCTCCTTCGCCCTGGGCGACTACGAGTGGCTGCTGAGCTTCGAGGCCGACGACCTGCACGATCTGGTGGACATGATGCGACACCTGCGCTACTCCGATGCCCGCCTGCACGTGCGCGAGGAGCTGCCGTTCCACACCGGCCGCCGTCTCGACTCCGCCGCCGACATCGCCGCCCTGCTGGCCTGACCCGTCATCGGCCCGGTGGCGACGCTCTGCCACCGGGCCTCCCCCGTCGGGCCCCGGCCTGACCCATTCTGGAAGGATCCCCGTGACCATTCCCCCTGAGACCGCAGCCGGTCTTGAGACCACCACCGCCGCTGTCACCGAGATTGCCGACGAGCTGCCCCTGCCGCGCGAGGTGGACCACGACAGCGAGACCCACACCCGCCGCGGTGAGCAGCGCGCGTTCGACTCGATCCTGTTCTCCTCCTTCGGCGGCCCTGACGGCCAGGAGGACGTGATCCCGTTCCTGCGCAACGTCACCCGCGGGCGCGGCATCCCCGATGAGCGGCTCGAGGAGGTCGCCGGCCACTACCGGGCCCTCGGCGGCCGCAGCCCCATCACCGAGCAGAACCGCGCGATGATCGCCTCCCTTCAGGTGGAGCTGGCCGCCCGCGGCATCGACATGCCCGTGTACTTCGGCAACCGCAACTGGGAGCCCTACAACGCCGATGCGGTCACGGCCCTGCACGCCGATGGTCACCGCCATGCCCTGGGCCTGGTCACCAGCGCGTACTCGAGCTACTCCTCGTGCCGTCAGTACCGCGAGGACTTCGCGATGGTGCTCGAGGAGACGGGCCTCGCGGACGAGGTCACCATCGACAAGGTGCGCGTGTACTTCAACCATCCCGGCTTCCTGGACCCGGTGGCCGACGGCCTCGAGCAGGCGCTGCGCTCGCTCGGCGATGCCGGCCACGACGTGGACCGCATCGCGGTGCTGTTCTCCACCCATTCGGTGCCGCTGTCGATGGCGGAGGCCTCCGGTCCGGAGGAGACCCGCGTGGAGGGCTCCAGCGGCTGGTACGTGGCCCAGCACCTCGCGGCCTGCCGCTACGTGATGGACCGGGTGGACGACGCCCTGCCGCAGCTGCCGTCGTGGCGCCTGGTGTACCAGTCCCGCTCCGGCGCACCGCACATCCCGTGGCTGGAGCCGGACGTCAACGACGTGATCGAGGAGATCGCCGAGCAGCAGTCGGCCGATGCGGTGGTGGTGGTGCCGATCGGCTTCGTCACCGACCACGTCGAGGTGGTCTGGGACCTGGACACCGAGGCGAAGGAGACCGCCCAGGAGCACGGCCTGGCCTTCGTGCGGGTGGCCACCTCCGGCACCGATCCGCGGTTCATCAAGGCCCTTGCGGATCTGGTGCAGGAGCGCCTGGATCCTGCCTTCCCCCGGCAGGAGGTCACGGACTTCGGGCCCACGCCGGACGTCTGCGGCGCCAACTGCTGCGTGGGCCGGATGTGCCGACCCACCACCAGCGGCGTGGACTCCGCGCGGGACGTGCAGCGCGCCCGGGCCGCTCGCGAGCAGGAGCAGGCGGCCGGGGCAGGCACCTCCGGGGCAGGCACCTCCGGGGCAGGCACCGCCGGGGCTGACGCCTCATGACGGCGCACCCCGATCCGGCCCCGCTGCGTCTGGGCACCCGCGCCTCCGCCCTGGCCCTGGCCCAGTCCGGTCAGGCCGGGCGGGCCCTGGTGGCCGGCACCGGCCGGGCGGTGGAGCTGGTGCACGTGCGCACCACGGGCGATGTGGACCGCCGGCCGCTGACCCAGATCGGCGGCACGGGCGTGTTCGTCACCGCCGTACGGCAGGCCCTGCTGGACGGCGAGGTGGACGCGGTGGTCCATTCCTGCAAGGACCTGCCCACCACCCCGGCCGATGGCATCACCATGGCCTGCATCCCCGCTCGGCAGGATCCGCGCGATGCCCTGGTGGCCCGCGACGGCCTCACGCTCGCCCAGCTCCCGGCGGGGGCACGCGTGGGCACCGGATCGCCGCGCCGCGCCGCACAGCTGCTGCGGGCCCGCCCGGACCTGGAGGTGGTCTCGATCCGCGGGAACATCGACACCCGCATCAACCGCGCCCTGGGGTCCGAGGCGGATCTGGACGCCGTGGTGCTGGCCGCCTCCGGTCTGCACCGGGCGGACCGCGCCGCGGAGATCTCCGATCTGCTGGACGTGCAGGTGATGCTGCCGGCACCCGCCCAGGGGGCGCTCGCGATCGAGTGCCGCACCGAGGACTGGCAGGCCGGCGGGTGGCTCGCCGAGGCCCTGGCCGCCTACGACCACGCGCCCACGCGGGCCGCGGTGACCGCTGAGCGCGCCCTGCTGCGAGCCCTCGAGGCCGGTTGCAGCGCCCCGGTGGCGGCCCATGCCACCGGTGAGGGGCAGGCGCTGCAGCTGCGGGCCCTGGCGATCTCCCCCGACGGCGCAAAGGTGATCGAGGGCTCCCGCTGCGTGGACCCCGACGGCACCTCTGCGCCCGAGCGCGCCGGTGCATCCGACGCGCACTCCGCCGCCCGGCTCGGTGAGGCACTGGCCGCCGAGCTGCTGGACCAGGGCGCCCGGGACCTGCTGGATGCGGCCTCTGCGGCACCGGATCAGGTCTGATGCCGGTGACCGCATCCTTGCCGCCGTCGGCCGCTGCCCCGTCCCGGGGCGCGGCGTGGGTGCTGCTGCCGCGACCTGAGGGCCGCGGCGGCGAGCTCGCGCGGCTGCTGCGGGAGCAGGGACTGCACGTCGAGCAGCACCCCGTGGTGGAGCTTCGCCTGCACCACGACGCACCGATGCGCGAGGCCGTCACTGCGCTGGCCGCAGGCCAGTGGGAGCACCTGGTCCTCACCAGCCCGCGCGCGGTCGAAGCGCTCGCGGCCGTCCCCAGCCCCCTGCCCGAGGGCACGGACGCCGCCGATGCCGGGCCCATGCTCCAGGAGACAGGCTCCGCCGAGCACCAGCCCGGAGTGCTGCGGATCCCGGCCTCGGTGACCGTGACCGTGGTGGGCGAGGGCACGGCGAGCGCCCTGCGCGCCTGCGGTCGCGAGCCGGACCGGGTGGCCGGCGGCTCCGGGCAGGCCCTGGTGGAGCAGTTCCCGCCAGCCCCCGATACCGGCGCCCGGGTGCTGTTCCCGGCCTCCGCGGCAGCGGCCAGCACCGTCCCGGACGGCCTTGCGGCCAACGGCTACGCGCTCACCCGGGTGACCGCCTACACGCCCCACCCCCTCCCGCTGCCCCCGCAGGTCGCGCACGACCTGCGCACGGGGGTGTACCGGGTGGTGGTGCTGACCAGCTCGATGATCGCGCGGATCCTGGCGGAGCAGGGCGTGCATCCCTCCACCAGGGTGGTGACCATCGGCGACCCGTCCACCGCGGCGGCCCGCGCCGCCGGGCTCACCGTCCACCACCAGGCCCGGACCCCCACCGACCGGGGCCTGGCCGATGCCGTCCGCGCCGCCCTGTCCGACCCTTCCGATCCCTCCGACAGCGTTCACCAGGAGACCCCCATGACCTCTGATCCCACCGCTCCCCGCACGCCCCGGCAGCAGGCCCCCGATGCCGCCGTCGGCGGGCCGGTCCCCATCGTGCGGCCCCGCCGCCTGCGCACCACCGGTGCCATGCGCTCCCTGGTGCGCGAGCACACCCTGCGCCCCGCCGACCTGGTGCTGCCGATGTTCGTGCGCGAGGGCATCACCGAGGACCAGCCGATCTCCTCCATGCCGGGCGTCCTCCAGCACACCGAGGACTCCCTGGTGCGCGCCGCCACCGAGGCCACCGAACGCGGGGTGGGCGGCCTGATGCTGTTCGGCGTGCCCAAGTACAAGGACGCCGTGGGCTCGGGTGCGACCGATCCGGACGGGGTGCTGAACCGGGCTCTGGCCCGCCTGCGCCGCGAGCTGGGCGATGCCACCGTGATCATGGCGGATCTGTGCCTGGACGAGTTCACCGACCACGGCCACTGCGGCGTGCTCGATGCCGAGGGCCGGGTCGACAACGACGCCACCCTGGGGCGCTACCGGGAGATGGCCCTCGCCCAGGCCGAGGCCGGCGCCCACCTGCTGGGCCCCTCGGGAATGATGGACGGCCAGATCGCCGCGATCCGCGAGGCGCTCGACGCCGCCGGGCACGTGGACGTGGGCCTGTACGCCTATACCGCGAAGTACGCCTCTGCCTTCTTCGGCCCGTTCCGTGACGCCGTGGGCTCCTCCCTCAGCGGTGACCGCCGCACCTACCAGCAGGACCCCGCCAACGGCCGTGAGGCCCTGCGGGAGCTGGAGCTGGACGTGGCCGAGGGAGCGGACCTGGTGATGGTCAAGCCCGGCCTGCCCTACCTCGACGTGCTGGCCGAGGTGGCTGCCGCCTCCCCCGTCCCCGTGGGCGCCTACCAGGTCTCCGGCGAGTACGCGATGGTGGAGGCCGCCGCTGCCAACGGCTGGATCGACCGTGACAAGGTGATCCTGGAGTCCCTGCTGGCGTTCCGCCGTGCCGGCGCCACCACTGTGCTGACCTACTGGGCCAGCGAGGTGGCCGGCTGGTACCGGGACGGCCTGCCCGCCCACTTGCGCGAGTTCCTCTGAGCCGACCTGATCCGAGCGGCCCCGGTCCCCGTCGTCCGCCTCGGACCGACCCCCGCACGCACGCCTGAACCCTCTCGAGAAAGGCACCCCCATGACCGACGCCACCGATCCCCGCACCCCCGCCCCCACCTCCGCCGAGCTGTTCGAGCGGGCCCGCAGCGTGATCCCCTCGGGCGTGAACTCGCCCGTGCGGGCATTCGGCTCCGTGGGCGGCACCCCGCCGTTCATCGTCAGCGCCGAGGGCGCCCTGCTGCGCGATGCCGACGGCCGTGAGTACGTGGACATGGTGGGCTCCTGGGGCCCGATGATCCTGGGCCACGCGAACCCGCAGGTGGTCGAGGCCGTGCGGGAGGCCGCCGGGAAGGGCCTCAGCTTCGGTGCCCCGCAGCCCGGCGAGGTGCTGCTCGCCGAGGAGGTCACCTCGCGGGTGCGCCCCCTGGAGCAGATCCGCCTGGTCAACTCCGGCACTGAAGCCACCATGAGCGCGCTGCGCCTGGCCCGCGCCGCCACCGGCAGGGACGTGGTGGTGAAGTTCGCCGGCTGCTACCACGGGCATGTGGATGCCCTGCTGGCCGAGGCCGGCAGCGGGGTCGCCACCTTCGCCCTGCCCGGCTCTGCCGGGGTCACCGCGGCCACCGCCAAGGACACCGTGGTGCTGCCCTACGGAGACCGGGCGGCGCTGACCGAGCTGTTCGCGCAGCGCGGCGGGGAGATCGCCGCGATCATCACCGAGGCGGCACCGGCGAACATGGGCGTGGTGCCGCCGCCGGAGCAGGACGGCACCGGCTTCAACCGGTTCCTGGCCGAGACCGCGCACGCCGCCGGGGCGCTGCTGATCTCCGACGAGGTGCTCACCGGGTTCCGGGCGAGCCGCGAGGGCCAGTACGGCATCGATGGCGAGGGCTGGGAGCCGGACCTGATGACCTTCGGCAAGGTGATCGGCGGCGGCCTTCCCGTGGGCGCCTTCGGCGGAAGGGCCGAGCTGATGGGCCTGCTGGCCCCCGCGGGTCCGGTCTACCAGGCAGGCACCCTGTCGGGGAACCCGCTGGCCACCGCCGCTGGGCTGGCCACCCTGGCGGGCCTGGACGAGGCCGCGTACCAGGTCATCTCGCGGGCATCGCTCGCCGTGCAGGAGGCAGTGGGATCAGCGCTCTCGAAGGCGGGTGTCCCCCACGTGGTGCAGTCCACCGGCACTCTGTTCTCGGTGTTCTTCCGGGAGCAGCCCGTGCGCACCTACGAGGACGCCAAGG
The DNA here is from genome assembly GCF_025144775.1 of Brachybacterium sp. p3-SID957. NCBI lineage: Bacteria > Bacillati > Actinomycetota > Actinomycetes > Micrococcales > Dermabacteraceae > Brachybacterium > Brachybacterium sp. p3-SID957. The sequence continues at coordinate 30,022 of NZ_JALXKT010000028.1, forward strand.
CGCAGGACACCGAGGCGTTCACCCGCTTCTTCCACTCGCTGCTGGAGCAGGGGATCCACCTGCCGCCCAGCGCCTTCGAGGCTTGGTTCCTCTCCACCGCCCACACCGACCACGTGCTGGACCGCCTGTTCGAGGCACTCCCGGTGGCTGCTCGCGCAGCGGCAGCTGGTGGCGACGCGACGGTCTGAGCAGGGGGAGAACTCCCCATGATCATCCGGGGGCTCGGCGTATAGGGTCAAGGCTCGGACGACGACTCCGACTCCACCGGGCGGGGCACAGGGCACCCGCAGGGTCGGATGAGCCGGGCAGCAGGGGGTTTCCATGACGTTCCTCGGGATGAACACCGAGCAGGTGACCGAGCAGGTGGATCGCTTCGGCCTCAGCCGACAGCGCCTGGAGGACCTGACCACCAGGCTCGGTGAGACAGTTGCGCGCAGCGCTGAGTTCTGGGTGGGTGCCGATGCGGACTCATTCCGCACGGCCTGGGCGTCGACGTCCGCCTCGCTGCGATCTGCGGGACAGCAGATCGAGTCGCGCAGGAACGAGCTGGCCGAGCACCGGGAGGAGCAGGACACCGCCTCGGAGGGTGGTGAGACGGCCGCCGGTCCCTCAGGAGCTTCTGCCCAGGACGTCGGTGCCTCCGACGGGGATCCGGTGGACAAGACCAACGCGCCCGGCCAGAGCGCGTACTACGGCACCGTGGATCCGGAGGTCGCCGCACTCTGGAGCTCCCTGGAGAAGGACGACCGCGAGGCAGTGGCCCGGGTGATCCTGGAGGAGCAGCTGGCCCGGTACGGGATCGAGGGGGTGCCGATCGACTTCGACCTGACCGACGGCAACGGTTGGTGGGAGTTCACCGGCGAGGACGGGCACTCGATCTCGATCAACGGCGATGTGCTGCACACCCCGCGCCTCCTGCACACCCTTGCTCACGAGGCACGGCATGCCGGTCAGTGGGAGGCCGTGCAGGACACCGAGCCCGGCGCCTTCGACTGGCTGCCCTTCGTGGATTCGACGGCGGACGACTACGAGCGCCTGGAGGAGGAGCACGGGTTCACCCGGGAGGAGATCGACTCCTGGCGGGAACATTGGGACACTCCCAAGGATGAGAGAGCCCCGTACCTGGACCAGTCCGTCGAGGTGGACGCCCGTAACGCCGGTGCGGAGTACTCCGATGAACTCACGATGGAGGATCTGCACCGGTACATGGATGCTGCTGGAGTGGAGCACGATTGACGCGGACGCCGTTCTCGTGGCGCCCGGGCACCGGCGCGCGACCGGTAGCCCGCTGCGCAGCGCTCACCGCGATTCCTGAGGAGACACGATGAACCTTTCCCCCAGCCGGCGTCGGCTGCTCGGCGCAAGTGTTCTGCCCGCGGCGCTCTCGCTCGCCGGATGCGGTCCGTTCCGCCGCAGCGGCGGCGCGCCCGAGGAGCCGGTCACCGCCGATGGCCCCGGGGACGTCGACCGCCCGATCTCCCCGGATCGCTGCCTGTCGCGGGAGGAGGCGGAGCAGAGGTCCCGTCCCGGCCCCCCGGAGCACGAGGACGTGGGACCGCAGAACGAGGCTCTGCCGGGAGAGCACCTGTCGGTGCACGGCCTGGCCCTGTTCTCCGACGGCGGCCGGATCGCCGCCAACCAGACCTCGGACGCCCTGATGCTCGGTGAGTCCGACACCTTCGGCACCACGGTGTGGAGCACCTCGGACGGATCGATCCTGGAGAGGTTCGACAACGGCCTCATCGGAGCGGTCACCGCCGATCGCCGAGGACGGCTCGCGATCGGCGGTGCCACGACCGTCGAACTGAGGCTGGCAGACGGGACGCTCTCGCGTGCCCTCACCGGGGGCGAGGAGCCCTTCGGTCCTCGAATCGGGCATCTGGTCAGCGACGTGGCCTTCACCGCGGACGGTTCCCAGCTCGCGGTGCTCGGTGCCGACGGGCGCGTGATGGTGTGGACCGTCGGCGAGGACACCTGCGAGATCGCTCATGAGCTCGCCACGGATCTCACGTCGGTGCGCGGGCTGAGCATCTCCCCCATCGACGACACCCTCGCGGTGTGCGGCGAGGGTGGGCCGGTCGAGCTCTGGGATCCGGTCGGTGGAGAGCGCACCGGCAGCGTGGAGGGGGTTCCCGGCACCCCGGCCGGTCTGGCCCACGCCGAGGACGGCACACTGATCATCTGCACCGATGGTGAGCAGGCCATCCACGTCTTCTCCTCCGCAGGGGCCCTGACCACCGGCCCGGAGCTCGCGGCCTCGGGCCCCTATTGGGTGGCCGCAGGCGGCCACGGGCGCGTCGCGGTGGCGGCACGGGGTGACAGCCGCGTCGTGGTCTGGGACCGGGAGAGCGACGAGACCACTGAGCTCCCGCCCGTGCAGGGCTCAGTGGGCACCATGGTGTGGTCGCCGGATGGCGGCACTCTCTATGCTGTCTCCACGTCCCAGGGGGTCATCGCCTGGTCCGGATCCGGGGACTGGCACGCATTCGAGACCCCATGACGATCACCGGGATCCCCTGAGCAAGCCGAGACCCGATCCCTGATCAGCCTGACCCACGTGAAAGGACCACCATGGACGCCTTCGAGCTCCTCGGGGCCTACGCCCTCGATCCCACCCCAGCCGGGCTCGAGGCGCTCCGGGCCGCGATCAGGCAGCATCCCAGCTACGACCCGATGGTGCTGATCGGCGGGACCCTCGCCCCTCTGATGCGGGAGGGACTGCACCAGGAGGTGGTCGACACGATCCGCGCCTGGACCCCGGGGGTACTGCTCAGCCCCTCGGCCCACGGGTATCTCGCAGGGGCGCTCTCCGCTCTCGGCGACGAGGAGGGCTCCCGGGTGGAGGCGAAGCTCTCCCGGCTCTCCGTCGACAGCATCGCCGCGACCGGGGACGGGAGCCGGGACGATCCCTGCTCGGTGCTCCGCATCGAGGACGAGTACGACATCCTCCGGGCATCCTCGCAGGAATCGACCGGGCAGAAGCAGCTCGACGACGAGCGCGGCCACTTCGACGTTCACACTCTCAAGGACGGCTCGGAGGTCTGGTTCCGCCTGCTGTGGCGCGATGCCGACGAGGGCTGAGCTCATCCGGTCCCCGCCGCTCCCGGGCCAGGACTACTCCTGCTGCCGGGCCACGTCCTCGACCGCGGCGACGGTGCGCCGCACCCGAGAGATGGCCGGGTCCTCGGGGCGGTACCCGCGCTGGGCGTCCTTGAGCAGTTCGTCGGCCTGGTAGAAGGCGTCCCCGAGGTGCCCGGCCGCGGCGGTGGCCTCCGCCAGCTCGCACCGCAGCTCGATGGCCTCGGCGGTGGTGGCCTCCTCGCCGCTCTCCAGGAGGTTCAGCAGCGCAAGGGTCGCCTCGTGGACCCGCTGGGCGGGGGTGCTCATGGCTCATCTCCTGGTGGGTGACTGGGCGGGGACGGTCCGATCCTACGGGCGACACAATGGTCAGGACCGAACCGTGGCGAACAGGAGGACCCCATGAACGATGCATCCGACAAGCCGATCCTGGTGCCGAGCCCTGCCGGTGAGGGACGGTCACTGGTCGATCATCTGCGCGCCCTCGGGCACGAGGTGGACCACGCGCCCTTCGTGGAGCTGCGGATGAACCGCGACAGCGATGCCAAGCACGCGGTGGCCGCCCTGATGGAGGGTCGCATCGCGCAGCTGGTGCTGGAGGGGCCGCGCGCCGTGGAGCTGGTGCTCTCCTATGCCGACCTGCAGGACGACGCCTCCGGCGATGGTGCGCCCGGCGGCACGGACGGGCCCGGCGGGGGCCACGTCGGCCGGCCGACCCTTGCCCTTCCGCGCGACACCGTGATCACCGCTATCGGGGAGGACACAACGACAGCCCTGCGCGAGCTGGGCATCGAGCCCGGCCGCACGCTGCCGCCACTGGACGTCTCCGCCTCGCTCGACCTGCCTGCCGCGTCGCAGCAGGGTGAGGCGCTGCTGCTGGTCACCTCCGCCACCGCTCCCCCGGCTCTGACCGGTCAGCTGCAGCAGGCGGGGTACGCCGTCACCCGAGTGACGGGCTACCGGCCGGTGCCGGTGGGGCTGGACTCCCAGGTGGTGCGTGACCTGCGCCTGGCCGGGTACAGCGCCATCGCCCTGCCCAGCACGTTTCTGTCGGACCTCGCCGGTCACCTGGGCATCCACCGCGACATCCGCGTGGTCACCATGCACGAGACCGCCACCGCTGCTGCCGAGGCCCGTTCCCTCGTCGTCCACGAGCAGGCGGACGCTCCCACCGGGGCCTCCCTGGCCGAGGCGATCCACCGGGCCCTGGTCGAGCAGCGCGGCTGAGCGCCCGCGACCGGGCGTCCCCGGTCGCGGGCACGGACTCAGATCGCGAGGGCCACGCGGGCGCCCTCCCAGATCGCGGATACAGCATTGCGAGTCTGCTTGGCGTCACCGATGCGGTGCACCGCGGGGACCAGGGACTCCGCGCCCTCGAGCACACGGCGGGTGCGCACGCCCGTGGCCAGCACGATCTTCGAGCAGCCCTCGATGCGGATCTCCTCGCCGTTGCGCTCCACCACGGCACCGTCGGCAGTGAACTCCTTGACCCGGGTCTCGGTCATCACGTCGATCGGCAGGTCCTTCATACGGCGCAGCAGGGAGTCACGCACCGTCAGGTACAGATCGGTGGCGATGGCGGGCAGCATGTCCACCAGCACCACCTGCTCGCAGTAGTCAGTTGCGTACTCAGCGGTCTCCACACCGGTCTCTCCGCCGCCCACCACCAGGATCTTCCCAGCCACAGGCTCGCCCTTCAGCACGTCCACGGCGTGGGTGACGTTCTCACCGTCGATCCCGGGGATCGGCGGGTTTACCGGCTCGGAGCCGGTAGCGATGATCAGCACGTCCGGGTTCGCCTCGCGGATCATCTCCTCGGTGACGGTGACGCCCCATTCCTGCTTCACTCCGGTCTGGTCGAGCTTGTGCAACCAATGCCGGATGGGCCGGGTGAGCTCCTGCTTGAACGGCGGGAAGGCGGCGATGCGCAGCTGTCCGCCTGCCTCGTTGCGTTCCCCCACGTCGTACAGGGTGACCTCATGACCCCGGCCGGCGGCAACATGAGCGGCCTCCAGCCCGGCAGGCCCGGCGCCGACGATCATCACCTTCCTTGGGGTCTCTGCGGGGACCGGGCGCATCTCAGCTCGGTTGTTGGAGAAGGGGTTGAACATGCAGGAGACGCCGAAGTCGCCCTCGTCCAGCGTGGTGGGGTCGTTGAAGGTCATGCAGCGTTGGGTGCAGGAGATGCACGGGACGATGTCCAGCAGCTTGCCGGCCTTCATCCTCTCCGGGAACGCAGGATCGGCGATGGAGGGGCGCCCCAGGGCCACGAAGTCCGCGTACCCGTTCTTCAGCGCCATCTCCACCAGGTGCGGCTCATTGATGCGGCCCACCGCGATCACCGGGACACTCACGGCCTCGCGCACGCGCTTGGCACCGTCGAGGTTCCAGCCGTGCGCCCAGTCCGGCGGCGGCACGATGGTGTCCCAGGAGCCGTAGGAGCCGGCCGAGACGTGCAGGGCGTCGTACCCGTAGGACTCCAGCAGCATCGCCTGCATCAGGGTGGAGTTCTGGTCCGGCCCACCGATGCGGTCCTCCGTCATGGAGATGCGCACGATGACCGGGTAGTCCTCACCGCACTTGGCGCGGATGTCCTCGCGCACCAGCTTCAGGAAGTAGGTGCGGCCGTAGATGTCGCCGCCGAACTCGTCGATGCGCTTGTTGGAGCGCGGGGAGAGGAACGGGCCGCCCATGTAGCCGTGCGCGGCGTGCACCTCGATCATGGTGAAGCCGGCCTTCTTCGCGCGGGCCGCAGCGTCGCCATAGTCGGAGACCAGTTCGTAGACCTCCTCGGTGGTGAGCTCGCGGGGGGTCTCACGGTTCACCGGGCAGGGCACAGAGCTGGGCGAGACGGGTTGCTCCCCGGCCATCGCCGAGACGGTTTCGCGACCGGCGTGGTGCAACTGGATCGCGGAGGCCGCGCCGCCGGCGTTGATCCGCTCGGCGAGCCTGGACAGGCCTGGCAGGGCGGTGTCGTCCCAGATGTTCGGCTCGTGCGGCATGCCCACGCCACGCTTCTGCACGGCGGCGATCTCCACGATCACCATGCCGAACCCGCCGTCGGAGCGGGCCCCGTAGTAGTCCAGTGCGTACTGCCCCACCGAGCCGTCCTCCTCCAGCATCCCGGAGTCCATGGCGGGCACGATCATGCGGTTGCGCAACTCGACGCTGCCGATCTTCTCGGGGCTGAAGGAGTGGGCGAAGGTGCTCTCGGCATCGACGACGGTCATGGTGGTCCTCTGGTTCCTCTTCTCGGGGCCGCCCCTGCCATGGGGTCGGCATGCGTTCGGATCCCCGGCCGCCTCGACAAGGGTGTCGTGGAGCGCATCACGGGCGGGGTCACAAATACTGTGCGGGCCATCCGCGAATGGCAGGAAATCACTTGGCGCTCACTTTAGGGGCGAGGAGCGCGCCTGGTCAGAGCCCAAGATCCCGATACGAGGAGGGCCGTCGGCGCCGGATTCCGTTCGGCCACAGCCTATTTTCTAGAGCCGATAGAAATGCTGGGTCGTCGATGCGAACGGCTCTCAGAACTCCCGCGCATCCACCACGATGCGGTCCCCGCCCTCACACACCGCTGACATCGTGATGACGAGGCCGTCGGAGGTCACGGGGCGGATCGTGTCGCCGGGATCCGCAGTGAAGGACTCCCCGAGCAGGATCCAGTCGCTCCCGCACTCCCCTGCTTCCTCCTCCAGCGGCGCCACCAGCACGCCCCGGATCACCTCGTCGTCGGCGCGGGTGCCGGCCGGGCTGTTCATCGGGTGGGTCCCCTCCCCGGTGAGCGGTTCGGCTTCGGCTTCCCCACCGCCGGCGTCCGAAGCTGCGGCTGCCTGGGCTGCAGCGACCAGCTCGGTGACCGTCTCCGTCCCGACGACGATCACGGACTGCCGCCAGTAGTCGTCCTGCGCGGGGATGGGCATCCGGTCATGGGGGTCGGTGAACCGCCCGGCGATGGACTTTCCCGACTGCACCTCGAGGTCCGGGAACTGCTCGTGGATCATCTCGGTGCCGTCCACGAGGTCCGAGGGCGTGTACCAGCGCTCGGTGACCGGGTCCTGCACAGGGGCGCTCGGGTCGGCCGACGGCTGCCGTTGGCCCGGGAAGCCCTGCGGCAGGCAAGCCGTCAGTGCGAGTACTACAGCCGCCGTGGCCACGACACGGGCCGATCCGCTGCGCGTCCGACCTCGCCCCCTGCTGCGCATCCGGCCCCTCCCTCCGCCACCGTGCTGGTCCGCGCCAGAGTAGTACGCAGCGCACCGTCGGCGACCGCTCCGCTCGGTGCTCAGGGATCCGCCGTGCGCGTGCAGGGCGGCCCCGGCTGCCGCGAGTACGCTGAGCGGGCCATGGAGATCAACCCCTATGAGGCCCGTCTGCGGATGCTGCAGCAGATGGACGGCGTGCAGATGCAGCGCGAGGCAGCGCCCGATGACGAGACGGCCGGCTGCCCCGGCTGCCCCTACTTCTGGACCTGCCCGGTGCCGCACAAGGCCGAGGAAGTGCGCGCCCCCCAGGAGATCGAGCTCGAGGACGTGGCCGATCAGCTCACCTCGCGTGGTGAGTACCGCCCCCGAGACGAGTCCGACATCGGCTGGACCGATGTGTGGATCGAGGACGACGACGTGCCGGATGAGGACGCGCCGGAGGAGACCGACGAGCCCGGGGGCGCCCCTGACGACGAACACGAGACCGACAGCGGGGACGGGGCCGCTCCGCCCGAGCGTGAGCCCCTGGCCCCGGCCACCGGTCGCGGCAGGCGTGCCGGGCGGCGCCGCTCACTGTTTCGCCGCAGCTGAGCTCCTGGTGCTCTCGGACCTGATGCGCCGCCTGCGAGCATCGGTCACTGCCGTCGAGTCGATGACGGCCGCCGCCATAGACTGACGACGTCTCCGCCCTCCTCGACAAGGTCGAGCTCCCGTGAGCTACCCGGCCATCGTGGAGGCGGAACGATATCGTCGAGGTCGATACCCGCACCGCGGTATACGAACAGGGCAGTGAGTTGCCCGCCGGCCAGTTCCAGCAGATCCGGGGGAGACCATGACGCACCCGAGTCGTTCAGCCGGCTCCCGTGGCCCCGTGCCGCTGCCGACGCGTCGGGGCCTCGCCCTCTCGGCGGTGGGCATCACAGCCCTCGCGGCCTGCGCACCCGGGAGCACTGAGGGGGGCTCCGTGACGGGATCGAAGGGAACCTGTCACCCCGCTGCGGAAGCACCCCCGGGCGAGAGCCCCTATGGAGGGTTCCAGATCTCCCCTGACCAGCTCGTCTCACCGAACGGACTGGTCCTCGCGCCGGACTCGTCGCTCATCGCCGCAAATCTGGAGCACACAGCCCCGGACTCCCTGTCCGTGGAGGACTGGGGCACGGCGATCTGGGACACTGCGTCGGGCGATCTCCTCACAGTGACGGGCAACCATCGTCGAGGTCCGCTCGCATGCCACCCCTCCGGCGATATGCTCGCTGCCGCAGGGCGGTCCCAGATCGACATCCTGGGCAGAGACGGCGCACTGCAGTGGACTCTCACCGGGCACTCCCTCGGCTCGGACGAGGACCGCGGGATCGTCGACCTCGCATTCAGCCCCGACGGGGCTCTCCTGGCCTCGCTCAGCACCGAGCGAACACTGCGCCTGTGGCGGTTCCGGGAGGGGGCGTGCGAGGCCGGTGAGGTGATCGACCTCGGTGACCTCATGCCGGCGTCGCTGTCCTTCTCGCCGGACGGCACCGAGCTGGCCGTCGCCGGGGCCACGGGCCCGGTGCAGATCTGGTCGGTCGGTGACGTCGAGCTCCTCCGCACCGTCGAGGCGCCGGAAGGGTCGCCGTTGGGCGTGGCTCACCTGTCCGACGGCTCCCTCGTGATCAGCAGCTACGAACCCGCTGCACTGGCGGTGGTGGACCCCTCGGGTGCCGTGCGCCCGGGGCCTTCGCCCGCGGCTGAGCGCCCGTACGGCCTCAGCGTCTCCCCCGGGGACGTCGTCGCTGTGTCCGGTGATTCCGGCAGCACCGTGACCGTCTGGGACGTGCTCGGTGGGCAGCACAGGAACCTGCCCCCGGCACGCGGGTCGGCCCATTGCGTGCAGTGGGCTCCCGACGGCTCCGCGCTGTACGCGGTGAGCCGGACTTCCGGGGTGCTGCGCTGGGACGGCACGCAGTGGTCGCTCCTGCAGATGCCCTGACGGCAGAGCAATGCTCAGCGGGCGTCTGATGGGGAACCCGGTTGCCGTGAATGGAGCGCTTTGACGGATCTCGAGCCGACTGCAACCTTTCCGGTCCCCCGGAGGTAGTAGGGGTGTGAGCGCATCGAGCTCGCACCCATGGCCCGTCCGGGCCCCGTTGAGAGGACACCCTCATGCGCAAGACCCTTCCTGTCGCCGTCGCCACCTGCGGCCTTGCACTGTTCGGCCTCGCCCTGCCCGCCTCCGCCGCCCCCGAGGACGATGCGATGCTCTCCGTCCTGCACGGGGTCCCCGACCTGACCGTGGACGTGTACGTGGACGGTGAGCTGACCCTGGACGACTTCGCGCCCGGTGATCTCGCCGGACCGCTCGAGCTGCCCGCGGGCGGCTACGAGATCGCGATCACCGCCGCGGATGCCGCCGATGCCTCCGAGCCGGTGCTCGGCCCGGTAGAGGTCGAGCTCGAGGGCGGCATGAGCCACACCGCCGTCGCCCACCTCGACGCCGCCGGCGAGCCCACCGTCACCGCGTTCACCGACGACACCAGCGCGCTGGAGGCGGGTCAGGGACGACTCACCGTCCGTCACGTCGCCGCCGCCCCGGCGGTGGACGTGTGGGCCAACGGCGAGGTCGCCATCAAGGCGCTCGAGAACCCCCAGGAGAAGGTGCTCGAGCTCGCGGCCGGCTCCCTGGAGGCCGCGGTCTCCGTCTCGGGTGAGACCGATCCGGTGCTCGGCCCGACCGCCGTCAACGTCACCGAGGGCGCCAACACCATCGTGTACGCCTGGGGCTCCGCCGAGGACGGCAACCTGGCCCTCGCGACCCAGACGGTGGAAGGCATGCACTCCGCACCCGAGGGGGTGCCCACCGGTGATACCCGGCTCCCCGCCGACCAGCAGGGCCCGATGCTCGCCGGGGGTGCCGGCCTGATGGTGCTGCTCTCCGCCGGTGCGCTCGCGGCACGCCGCCGGACTGCGGACCGTGCCTGAGCACCACTCTCGTCCCGGC